>JACQGG010000239.1 GCA_016199665.1 Acidobacteriota bacterium
GCAAAACGCGTCTATGCTTCCTGTGAAAAAGTAGAGTCTTTTGCGGGAGGAAACATGCGCCGAACAGCCTGCCTTGGAATGCTCGCTTATGTTTTCTTGATTTGCGCCAAGCCCTTGTCCGGTCAGTCGCAGGCAACGAGCGGAACCGTGCAGGGCTTTATCCGGGATGAAAGCGGGGCGGTTCTGCCCGATGCCAGCGTGGTGGTGCGGCATCTGGAGACCGGTTTGACGCGGGAACTGACCACGGACGTCTCCGGCTATTACCACTCGGTGTCGCTTCCCTCCGGCACGTATGATGTGCAGGCGAGTCGGGACGGTTTTGCAACGGTGCGTAGAACCGGCATTGCGCTCTCTCTCGGCCAGTCGCTTGACGTGGATATCGTTCTGAAAGTCTCGCCGATTGCCGAACAGGTGACGGTGGAGGCGTCCGGCCCGGTACTGGAAGTGGCCAAGACTGAGGTCAGCACGACGGTGGGCGAGCGCGCCATTCAGGAGTTGCCCATCAGCGGACGCCGTTTTACCGACTTTGTGCTGCTGACTCCCGGCGTGACCCAGGATCCTCGCGGCCTGTCAGGTTCCCAGACGGGTGATCTTTCTTTTGGCGGTTTGCGCGGCATCAACAACAATGTTCAGATTGACGGCGTGGACAACAACAATGCCTTTTTTGCACAGTCGCGAGGCCGTTACCGGGCCCCCTACAATTTCAGCCAGGCGGCGGTAAAGGAATTCCAGGTTGTAAACAGCAACTTCTCGGCCGAGTTTGGAAAGGCGGCCGGCGCCGTGGTCAACGTGATCACCAAGTCAGGGACCAATGAGCTGCACGGCGAGGCCTTCTACTTCATTCGGGACAGCGGAGTAGCGGCGCGGAATCCGTTTCTGGATCGGAAGTTCAAGAGCCGCCAGCAACAGTTCGGCGGCTCTATTGGCCTGCCGATTGCGCGCGACCAACTGTTCTTCTTCGGCAGCTACGACCAGCAGGTGTTCCGTGTGCCTACGAATGTCCGCCTGTTGGGCATTCCGGCGGCGGATGCGGCCAACCCCGACCCGGCAATCCAAGGCGCCATTCGTTTTCTCAGGGGGCTGGAAGGAGACTTCAAGGCGGAGCTGCTGGCGAACGTCTTTCTGGCCAAAGCCGACTGGATCCTCAGTCCGCAGCAGAGGCTCTCGGCCCGTTATAACTATCAGCATCTGGGCGGTTCCAACAACGTCTTTTTCAACCTGGTCAATCCGGTTACCCGTTTCAGCATTGACAACAACGCAACCGGGACCGTCCGGACCGACAGCGCTGTCTTGTCTTTGACCTCGGTGCTGAGCGCCCGGGCCTTGAACGAGTTCCGTTTCCAGTTTGCGTGGGATGACCAGAACAATGTGTCCAACAGCGACGTGCCGCAGGCATCGATTACCAATGTCATCAGCGGATTCGGACGCGCCACGACCGAGCCCCGTTACACTCGCGAGAGGCGCTTTCAGTTCATGGACACTTACAGCTTGACCCGGGGCCGGCACGAGCTCAAAGCAGGCGCAGACATGAGCGTTCTCCGAATTGGGAATTTCTTCCCGGGTACCTTTGGAGGCAGTTACAGCTTTGCCAGCATTTCCGACTTTGTGCTCCGGAGTCCGACCAGCTATGAGCAGAATTTCGGGAATCCAGTTACGAATCCGGACACCATGCAGTATGCTTTTTTTGTTCAGGAGAACTGGCGAACCCGGCCGGACCTGAACCTGAATTTTGGACTCCGCTACGAACTGGAGACATACCGCACCAACCAGTTGGAGGCCAACCCGGCCTACCCCTCCACCGGCCGAATTCGGATCGATAAGAACAACCTCGCGCCCCGCTTCGGCTTTTCCTGGGCGCCATCCATGGCGAAGAGTACCGTGGTGCGCGGCGGCTATGGTTTTTTCTATGGGCGAACGGCACAGATCATCACCTCGACGGCGATCTCCGGCAATGGTTTGCGCACGCAACGCTTCACTTTGAGCCGTTCCGTTCCGGCGCAGGCGGCGTTGATTCCGCCGTATCCGAATCGGCTGAGCGCCCCGCCTAACCTCGCGGCCGTGCGCTCCGATGTTTTTGTGTTTGCGCCGGACTTTGTAAACCCATACGCGCAGCAGGGAAGCTTTGGCATCGAGCGGCAACTGCGGGACGCGGCGCGGGCGTCGGTGACGTATGTGGTGGTTAAAGGCACTCACCTGAATCGTTCGCGCGACGTCAACCTGTTTGCGCCCACGCCGGTGGTGCTGCCGATATTTGACGGCGCCACCCAGGTAGGCACGGGCGTTGTCCGGCAGTTCAACACCACCACGCGTCCGGTCGCGGCATTGGGGCAGATCAACACGTTTGAAAGCGTGGCCAATTCGATTTACCATGGACTGATTGTGTCGCTCAACCGCCGCTGGAGCGACAACTACCAGTTCCAGCTGTCCTACACGCTCTCCAAGGCCATCGATGACGGTCCCGACGCGCTGATTGTCACGCGCGCGGGGCGGGTTCAAAACACTTTCAACGCCGGGGACGAGCGCGCGCTCTCGGTGACGGATCAGCGCCACCGGTTTGTTTTTAGCTGGACCTGGGCGCCGGAGTTCAAGGCGCTGCAGGGCGCCGCAAGCCCGTTGCTGAACGGCTGGAAGCTCGGCGCCATTTCAACGGTGACCTCCGGGCGTCCCGTCAACGGGCAGGCGTCGGGGGACCCCAATCGTGACGGCAACAGCAACAATGACCGCACTGCCGGGCTGGGCCGCAACTCGTTTCGGGGTTTTGGCTACCACAACCACGATCTGCGCGTGACGCGGGTATTCAACCTTAACGAGCGATCCAGGATCGAGTTTCTCACCGAGTTCTTCAACATCTTCAACCACACAAATCTGCTGTTCGGCCGCAATGACGACGGCTTCTTCCGGACCCATTCCGCGTTCCGAACGACGCCTGCGCCGGCCCGCCTCGATCTCACCCCTAACTTCCTGGTCGGGAACGAGGCCTACAACCCGCGCCAGATCCAGTTCGCTCTGAAGTTCATTTTCTGAGGAAGGAATTGTCCGGTTGATAAATCTCGAATAGACTCTTGCAGGAGTTGTCAAACAGGAGAGCGGGCGCTCAAGGTCAAGGAGGCACTATGAAAAAGCGGCATGCAGTTTCGACCTCTGGGATTCTGGTTGCAGGGTTCCTGCTAGTTTTGCTGGATGGCATGTTTTTGGCGGCTCAATCGCAGATCTCTACCGGCGCCATTCAGGGGACGGTGACCGATGAGTCGGGCGCGGTGCTGCCCGGGGCGACCGTCACGCTGAAGCATGTCGCCACCGGAATGGCGCGCGCCCTGCTCACCGACGACGCCGGACGCTACACGGCGCCTCTGCTGTCTGTGGGTGACTATGAAATCACCGTTGAGTTGACAGGATTTGCCAAGGCCGTCCGCAAGGGATACACCCTGGCCCTCGGTCAGACTCTGGTGGCAAATGTCCAGCTCAAGGTGGCGGGAGTGGAAGAGGCGGTGACGGTGAGCGCCGAGGCGCCCTTGGTGGAAACAACGCGGGCGGAGACCAGCGCTCTGGTCGATACGCGCGCGGTGGCCAACCTTCCCTTGAATGGCCGCCGTTTCCTGGACTTGGCGTTTCTCACCCCGGGGGTTTATCAGGAGCAGGAGCGCAAGCAGCTCACCTTTGCCGGGCAGCGCGGGATCAACAGCAGCATCAATATTGACGGCGCCGATTTCAATCAGCCGTTCTTCGGAGGCCAGCGCGGCGGCGAGCGCACCAACGACGCTTACGTCCTGAGCGCGGCGGCGATCCAGGAATTCCAGGTCGTGCGATCGGGCTTTGCCGCGGAGTTCGGCCGCTCGACCGGCGGCGTCGTCAACGTGATCACCAAGTCGGGCGCCAATGATTTTCATGGGGGCGCTTTTTATTACCTGCGGCACCGCGAATTTTCTCCGCGCACTGTTTTTGGAGACGATGTGGCGCCCACGCGGCAGCAGTTTGGCGGCATCCTGGGCGGCCCGATCCGCAGGGACAAGACTTTCTTCTTCACGGCTTACGATCAGCAAGCGCAGCGCCAAGCGCTGGTTTCCCGCTTTGACGCGACGGCGGGCCTGCCGGCGAACCTGGTCGGCCAGCAGGGCATCTTAAAGTCGACCAACGACGTCAACACTTATCTGGCCAAGATCGACCACCAGTTGAGCGAAAACACGCGCCTCTCCGGACGCTACAACTACAGCCGCAATTTCGCCCTCAACGCCACCAACACCGGCGCCGGCGGCAATTTTGTGACCACCAGCGTCAGGGACAACAACGGGACGGAGCGGGATCGCACCCACACCGGAGTGATCAACGTCAACACCGTGTTGTCGGGCACCACCTTGAATGAGTTTCGCTGGCAGTACTCGTTTGAGGATCGCCCCCGCGTCAATAACGGAGAATCCAACGACTTTAGTTCAAAAGTCGGGCCGCAGGTCCAGGTGTCCGGCTGCTGCTTCCTCGGTGGCGTTTCCTTTCTGCCGATAGTGCAGAACGACTCCATTCTGCAGTTTGCCGACAACTTTTCCTACGTGAAGGGGGCGCACAACGTCAAAGTCGGGTTTGACTGGAACCGGGCGCACGTCAACCAGATCTTCCGGGGAAACTGGCGGGGCGTTTACATATTCAACACGATCCAGAACTTCCTGAATAATCTGAACCGGGCGCCCGGGTCGGCGGCGGATCAGTTCCGCATCTTCTTTGGCGACGGGAAGTTCGTGGCTTCGCAATACGCGGTTGCCGCCTTCGTTCAGGATACATGGAAGGTCAATTCGCGATTGACTCTGTCGCCCGGCCTTCGTTATGAAGCGACGCTGAATCCCCAGCCCATCGCTCCCAATCCATTGCTGCCGCAGTCTGCGTCCATTCCCAATGACAAGGCGCAGTGGCAGCCGCGCCTGGGACTCAGTTGGGATCTGATGGGCGACGCGAAGACGGTGCTTCGCGCGTCGGGGGGGGTCTTCTACGCGAGGACTCCGATGCTTCTGCTCAACCAGGCCTTTAATGCCAACGGCAATCCGAGTGTGGGCGTTTCCTTTACTTTGAACTCCGCCCAGATTCTGGCGGCGCGCTCGGTGCATCCTGAGTTTGTGTTTCCTTTTGTGCCTGACTCTTCGCAGGCATCCAATGCTTCCTACTTCACCGCGGCTGGAATCGCGGGGTTGAGGCCGGACGCGTCATTTTTTGACCCCGATTTCAAGAACCCCCGCAGTTACAACGCCAGCGTGGGAATCGAGCGCATGCTGACCAAGGATCTGGCGGTGGCGCTTGACTGGGTTCATGCCAACACGGTCCATCTGGAACGGATTCGGGATGCGAATCTGTTTCCGGCCGCCATCGGCCTGGACAACTCGACGCCGCCGCAACTGCGGCCGCTCTACAATGTTTCAGTGAGGCCCAATGCGAACTTCAACATCCTGCGAAGCCAGGAGAGCAGCGCCCGTTCCAATTACAACTCTCTGACTCTTTCGGTGAACAAACGCTTTTCCAACCGACATCAATTCCAGACTTCATACACGCTGGCATACAACCGGGATGATGATTCCAACGAGCGCAACTTTTCCGGAATCGCTCTGGAGGACTCGTACAATCTGTCCAGGGAGTACCGCTGGAGCCGCAACGACATCCGCCAGCGTTGGGTGGCCAGCGGCAGCTACGACCTTCCGTTTGGAATTCTCACTTCGGGAATTCTAAACTACCGGACGGGAGCTCCGTTTAGCGCGTTTACCGGAGTGGACAGCAATCGCGACTCGCAGACCAACGACAAGCCGATCGTTGGCGGCGTTCCCCTGCTGCGCAATTCCTTCCGCCAGCCCAATTTCTTTACCATCGACCTGCGCGCGTCCAAGGTGTTTCGGATTGTTGAGAACCAGAAGGTGGAGCTGGCCTTTGACATGTTCAACTTCACCAACCGGCACAATTACCGGTATGACGTATCAACCAACGAAAGCAGCGCATCGGCTCTCGGCTCGCGCTGGGGAACCGGGCAGACCCCGCTTCCCACGTTCCGCGCCATTCGCCTGCCAAATGGCAGCTTGAACCGCGGCGGCGCCAGAGTGGAGACGCCCTTCCAGTTGCAGATGTCTCTGAAGTACGACTTTTGACGCGTTTTGGCAGCGCTTTAGCAAACTAGCGTAGTGTCCGAATAAGTAACTGGACTGGGCGATCAGCCATCAGCGGTCAGCTTCTGCTGCCGAATGCTGACGGCTGACGGGCCGATGGCTGATTGGCTGATGGCTGACCGCCTTAGTCCAGTTATTTGTTGGACACTACACGACTAGCCATAGCTGAGATAGTTACCCGCGCAGCCAGAGGAGCGCCAGTTCCGCCAGTGACAGCAGCAGGAGCACCCCCGCCGGCATGAACTTCCTTGTTCGGGTCCAGCGGATCGCGAAGATTACGGCCAGCAGAACGGATACGACCCAGGCGATGATGATTCCGGCCGCTTGGCCTTCCCGCAGGGCATAAGCGGCGTACAAGAGCAAGGCGCCGCAGGAAATCCCCGCGGCCAGCGACATGACGCTGCGGACTTTGGCGTAGCCAAAACAGCCTCCCGCCAGAACAAAAAATCCAAATAGTGCAGTGCCAAGCCAGACCATCAATTCCATCAACCCCCATTCTCTCTTCTGCCAAAGGTTAACCCAACTTCATCACGGAACTGCGCGCGTTAGCAAGCGGCGCGCTCACACATTGAAATTCCACGCCGCTCCGTTAAAGCCGCGTCCTGGGGAGGCTGTGAGTCTCTCCCGACTCGCGGCCACGTCATGCTTTTTGATGGGCCGCAGGCCCATGGGACTCCCTGACGGTCGCAGTTCGGTGACGAAACTTGGGCTAAGGCGCCCCCGGCCCCCAACCCCCCCTGACC
>JACQGG010000017.1 GCA_016199665.1 Acidobacteriota bacterium
AGTTGGATCTGAAGGCGCGCCTTCAGGTGGTCCTGCAGGAGCCAGTTTGCGGCGTCCGACAGACTGCTTCCATGCACGGGAGAGATCAGAATCAGGAAACGCTCCTCCAGATTTCGCCGGCGGATCACGTCGCGCGCCCACTCGTAGTCGGCGCGGTCGCAGATTACAAACTTGACCTGGTCGGTCGGCTTGAGAATATCAAGATTAGACCAGAGATTGTGCCGTTCCATCCGGCTGGCCGGCGTCTTGATGTCGAGAATAATAGTGACTTTGCCTGGAACGGGAGATATGTCAATGTGCCCGCCAGTTTCCAGCAGGACCTGCTTTTGGCGATCAATCAACCGGCGCATCAAGAGGTGAACTGGAGCCTGCAGCAGGGGCTCGCCGCCGGTAATCTCAACCAGAGGGCAGGCGTAACTTTCCACTTTCCCGATAATTTCCCCCAGGGTCATCTCCGTCCACTCATAAAATGCATATGCAGTATCGCAGTACGAACATCGCAGGTCGCACTCGGCGAGGCGGACAAAGACGCAGGGAAACCCCGCGTAGCTGGACTCCCCCTGAATACTGTAAAAGATCTCGTTGATGCGCAGTAGCCCGCTATCCGGATGGGTCCGAGATTCTCCTTGTCCGCGGGTCGCGCTTTCGGTTTTCCGAGCCATCTACCGGAATTTTCGGGCATTGGCATGGACAAGTCAAACCAACGGTGGGACCGGATGAGGGATGGATCATGGATGATGGATAACAGATATCATGGATGATGGTGCATGGATGATGGATGAATTCATCAATATCCATCATCCCCGACCCCTGACCCCTGACCCCTGATCCCTCATCCCGGGCCGCGGTCAGTTACCGCTTATCGCCAAAAAACGTACCGCTGATCTGACCGGATCCAGTGCAACTGGGAGCCGTAAAGGTCCCCTCAATATGGGAGGCGGTAATCGTGGATGTCGTGAAATTAGTAGGACCAGGATCTCCGGGAATCTGAATCGACCACCTGGCGGTGGTGCCGTCAAACGTCCCGGTGAAGGAGACCCTGGCTTGATTGTAACTGTCAAACCAGGAACCTGAGATGGCTCCGCCCGACACCTGAAAAGTGCCTTGCCAATCGTAGGTGCCTCGACAAAACTGAGTAGGCGTGACCGTAAATTTTCCCACCCAGCTCCCCTCGATGGGATTTCCTCCAGCCTGGGTGATAGTCAGCGTCTGTCCGCCGATGGTCAGCGTTCCTGTCCGCGAAGTCGTGCCGGCGTTGGCTGTCACCGAGTAGTTCACCGTCCCGTTGCCCGTGCCGCCGTTGGCCTGGGTTCCCGCGCTGGAGGTGACGGAAGTTATTGTAATCCAGCTATCGCTGCTGCCTTTCGTGACTGTCCAGGCACAAATGCTTGGCGCAGTGACCCCGACACTCCCCGACCCTCCGCCCGACCCGAAGGACTGGCTGTTGGAAGAGAGAGAATAACTGCAAGGCGTCCCGGCATTAATGGTAAAGGTCTGGGCATTGGATGTCCCCACAGGGGAGGGATTGACCACAGTGACGCTGGCGGAGCCTTCGTTCTTGATATCGTCGGCCGAAATCGCTGCGCTAAGCCGGGAGCTGCCGCCATATTGAGTCGGCCGGGCCGCGCCGTCCCACCGCACCACCGACGCTTCTACAAAATTTGTTCCGTTGACGATCAAGCTGAATCCGGGCCCTCCGGCGTTGGCGGAACTCGGGTTGAGGCTGGTGATGACCGGGGGAAGTGTCGTGGCGGCATTTACGGTGAACGCCAGCGCGTTGGACGACCGATCTCCGCCAAGCTGAGGGTTCACAACGATGATTTGAGCGGCGCCCACGGCCCGTATATCGGCGGCGGGGATATCTGCGCTCAACTGCGAGCTGCTCACGAACGTGGTTACCCTGCTGGAACCATTCCATTTCACGACGGAATTTGGCAGGAAGTTCTTTCCATTCACATTAAGCTTAAAGTCCGCCCCTCCGGCTACGGCCGATGGCGGGCCCAGACCGGTGATTTGTGGAAACGGTTTTGGAACGGGACAAGCCTGCACAGCAGAGCCCTCTTTCTGCCTGCTCGAACAGGCGCCTGCTTCCCACTCAATTCTGAATCGGACCGGATTTGAAACATATCTCGCAATATTCCTTGCTTGTGCTCCCGCAGGATCATTATGTGCGTACACGGGGACTTCTCCCGGAGCTTCAAGGTCGGTAGAATAAATCGTTGCGATGACTTCCTGATCCGAAACGGAGCGCGTTAAGCGGTCGCTGTATCCACCCCAACTGCCCCAGCCGACGCGTGCATTCCTCAGATGCCTTCCTCTTACCCTGAGCTCGATGCCAAAAGAGCTGGAAACTCTTGCCGAATCAGGGATCAGTTCCGTAATTTCGGGCCTCGGGTCTTCCTGTAAATGAAACTTGATACGATCGGTAAATGTCTCCTCCCCAAGCCTGCGCGCTGCCTCAGGACTGATGATGTCGATCGGAAGAATACCCGGTCTAAGTGAGAAGGTCCACGTCACTGTCGCCCAATCTTCGGGTCTGAAGCGCTCCCGGTTCCCCAAAGCCCAACCTTCCCCCCCAGCTTCATCTACTACTACGCTGACGATTCCCGAACAGGGTAAAAGGCCACCGTTGATCAGCGAGCCGTCCGAGTACGCACAAGCGCGGTACAGGTTTTCAAAACTGATGGGCCGGCGTTCTGTAGGGCCGAGAGGTTTTTCGAACAGGCGCTTTGCAAGCAAGTCGTGAAGCTTGACATTGACGAAATTAGCGATTCGCAAGAACAAAGTGTAGCTTGGCAAAGCTTCTTCCAGGAAATCAGTCCCTATTGTGAACAGTGATGGCACTGGAGACGTCCGCTGCAGCTCTATTTCAGCGCGCAGTTTGACAACATCGTCGAATGTCAAATTTACCAATGTTCCGCTTCCGGAATTCACTCCTTTACCGTCTCCCGCCGACACAACAAGACCTTTGATGACCCCTTCGCGAGACGCAGCGAGTTCCAGGCTGCCCACGCCAACCGACCATCCCAGTGCTGCCGCGCAGACATAAGGGTGATGCAGAAATATACAGGCGCCATCCCATAACCAGGTTGCTTTCGACAGGATCTCCAGGCGTTTCCGGCGCTCCAACAGGTCGTCGCCCTCTTGGTCTTTAGTTGCAATCACATTCGGGAGATCTCCCGATCTCGCTGCAACCGGTGCATCGAATGCGGCAGCCAGAAACTGCTCCAAAGCCGAAAGAGATTGTGAATCCAGTTGGGCTTTTAGATTTGGGAGGTCGTTTTGAAGAAAACTTTCCAGCTCAGGCCCGGCATTCTCCAGTTGATTGATGTAATCCAGGAGAAGCGGATCCTGGACTTCAACTCTTGCCGCAGCCAGAGCGGCTTTGACGGACGAGTCTTGCTGTGTGACAACCTCAGTGAACAACCGAATTGCTCTGTCCAGGACAGTTCCAGGAGGGTTGGAGTGTGGCTGGGGATCGAGTACAGAAAAATCCTCTGGCAGGCTATCATCGACGCGGACAGCGTACAGGCCGCGGGGCAAGGGCGCCAACGCGCCCTCGGTTCCACTAAGAGGAACAAAGACAGCAATGCCATTTTCTGACAACGCCATCAGCGACTTCGCTTCGATATTCCCAAAAGCAACTCGGGAATCACGCTTAAAGCCGGTCCCCCCGATCCTGACCAGCGTGCCCGAAGTTCCCCGGACAACGCTTAGGCTTCGGATCGCCGTCTGCTCGAACTTCTCACCCCCGTGCGGGCTGAGTTTATAGTTCAATTCCGTCGATGACTGACCTGCGAAGGCTAAAGTCATCGCCTCCCCGGACTGGGCCAGAAAACGCGCGGTCCCTGCCAGGGGCGCTCCTGCGGTATCGAGCAGGATGATTTCGGTTTGAAATCCCGCTCCCTGCACCAGATGGGGAAAAATCAGAGTGTCCTCTCCCGTCTGCCTGACCAGATTCGCCAAAGGAACCGTCGTCAGTATCGGCTCGCTTCTTGGGTTGGTTGTTTGACGCAGCGCGGTCGCTGCAAAATTGCTTGAACCGGAAAGATCGAGCACACCGACAAAGGGGACCTGCACGGAGGGGAAGAGATCTTTGGCAAATTTTGCGATCTGTCCGCCCGGAGGTATTTCCAGAACGGTACTCAGGCCAGTGGCGAGACCGTCAATATTCCTCAGGGAAACATTCAGCAAGAGCGGATCCGTCACTGACGGGTTGGTAACGGCAAACCCGGTGTTTCGCATCTTTTTCGCTTCCACCAGAAGCCGGCCGCTGCTGGTCAGTTCGGCTGCCGCAACTCCCGCTTCAGTGATCAGAACGTTGTTTGCAAAAATACGAAGCACCGCCGAGGCCACAGGGGCAAAGCTCCCAGGTGTGACTTCCACGGTGGCCGATCCTATCTTGAGATCTTGTGTGTCCTGCGTTTCGATGAGCTGGGCGCCTTTGGGCGGAAGACTGAATGCCAACGTGCTGGCTGCCACACCTCCGATGCTCAGAGCGAGGGGTTGTCCCTCCTGGCCGCGGAATAGGAGCTTTCCAGTGACAGCCGTCTCTGTGGGATTGAGGAGAATGAACTGAGTGCGCAGTCCGCTGCCCGACCCAATGTGAGGCAGAGTGGCCGGGTTGAAACCGACCGCCGTACTCAAATCTGCGACCGGCAGCGTTGTCAGAACGATCTCGCCGCGCGCATTCACCGATTGCCTCAGCGTCAGAGCCGCAACGGCGACGTCGCTTGTGATTTCCAGGACCCCGCGGAAGGGCGCCCTCAGGCTCGGAAATAGATCGTTGATAAACGCCGCCGTCTGACCCCTGGGGGGAATCGCCGGCAATCCCAGCGCCGCCATCAGTGCTCCACTGGAATCAAATAGCGTGGCGGTAACCCTGGCCGGCGTACTGTTGGGATTGGCAACTGCCACGCCGGTATTGACCTGAGGCGGACTCACGTCGGCGAAGAGGCGAGCGGCTGTTGTCAGTGGAGACGCGGGAACTCCCGCTTCTGCCAGGAGAATCCCGTTTTGAGTAAAGCTGAAAACGGCCGCGCCGGAAGGCGCTATCTGCCCGGGGGAACCGCTCAAGACCGAAAAACCGACCGCTACGAGCTCCTGTCCGGCAGCGGCTTGGGTCAGAGTAATTGTTTGACCCGCAATCGTCAGAGTCCCGGTACGAGCCGTGGCGGTGCTATTGGCTGTTATCGAATAATTGACCGTCCCATTGCCGCTGCCGATGGCGCCGGACGTGGTGCTGAGCCAGGGCACATTGCTGGTAGTCGTCCAATTGCAGCCGGCTGCGGTGGTCACACTGACACCGCCGCTTTCCGCATTCGCTCCGTGCGAGGCGGGAGGGCTATTAACGCCGTATGCACAAATGGCGAAAATCTGAGGGGTGGCGGTGAGGCCTGCTGTTACGATACAGGCGAATACCTTACGTAAGAGTGACAATGCGCCTGAGGAAGGGGTCTTTTCCTCTTTTTCACTTCCACAAAGGCCTACCGTCCGGACGGGGGACATCCTCAAAGCCATATTCCCTTCTTACTATTCCTGTTTTTCAATTCCAGCCAAGCTTACTATTTTACCTTGGGAAGCGTCGTGTCAACTCAAACTCAGAA
>JACQGG010000245.1 GCA_016199665.1 Acidobacteriota bacterium
CCGCAACTGGAGACATCCAGTTCCGGCACATGGGCCACGTAGGTATCGCCTTCCTTGAAGATGTGCACGGTGAAACCCAGGGCGCTCATGGATGTTCTCCTGCAGGCTAAGACCTGCCAGCTTTTTCCAGCATGGTATCGAGGAATTTGATCACAAACTCCTGGTCTTTGCGGGGCAGGCGGCGCACCTGTTCAAAGCGCAGCGCCAGTTGGGGAGGAGGACCGGGCCGCCCGCGCGCCGGCTTTGTCTGGCTTCCCACCAGTTCTGCCACCGAGACTTCTAACACTGTTGCGGCACGCTGAATGAACTCCAGCGAGGGGTTGATGGCTCGCCGCTCGTAATAGTCAATCATCTTGCGTGTTGTGGTCAGTCGCTGAGCGAGTTGGGTCTGCGACCAGCCGCGGCTTCTGCGCAATGCGGCCAGCCGCTGCCCGAACAGGGGGGCGTCTCTGGTTGGAGGACGTCCTGCCATAACGTCCTGATTATAGAAATCCATCATCCCCATCCTTTTTCGCTTGCCTCGTATTGCCAATATAAACTAGCATTAGGTCTCAGGATTAGCAATCACGATTCTTTTTGTAGCCCCTAATCGGAAACGGCTCCGAGGCAAGTTTGAGGGTGAACTCCTCCGGTTCCACTTCGGCCCTGAGCGCGGCCTTGACGTTCGGAGTCTTCTTGAAATCAAAAAACATCTGGCAGTCCACGAAGCAGTCGCCGTCTTAGTAGACTTCAGGTACCGGAGCATGATCATAAACCAAGCCAAAAGTCTGGCTTGTGAGCCTCCAGAAACCGAGTGTTCATGTACTCGCACACTTGGCTAGGCACCACCATAGGCCTTGTTCGGTAATCCTCTTTCTTCCGCCACCTCTGCTTCCCGTGCAGAATCGCCGCTATACAGCAGGTGAGTTTGCCCTAGGGGGAAACAGGCAGTTGTTTATCAGTCGCGGCGTTGGCCATTTGATTAAGATACGTTTCAACGTGAGGCCGGAGATCACCGTATTCGAGCTTGCTGCGGCCTAACAGGTTGGAGAAACACTCCTTTCTGGGACAGACTTTCCCCCTTTAGCCGTCCAATAAAGACGGGCCTTTTCTGATTCGCAATCCGACAGGTTTTTGGGACAAGCGGCGCGCCGTCAACGGTAGACGTCGGAGCGGTGACGGATGGCGCTGATATCAATCAGGCGGCGGGAATCGTCAATGGCGTAAATGACGCGATAGTCGCCGATCCGGATCCGCCAGAGGTCGTCGGCGCCCTGGAGTTTGTGACAGCCGGAGGGCCCGGGGTCAGAACCGAGCGCCTCGATTCGCTGGAAGACGCGCGTTCGGAGCGGCTCACCAAGTTTCTCCATCTCCTTGCGCGCGCTGCGCGCCAAGGTAACTTGGTAACCGGCCATTAACGCCGCTTGACAGGGCGGGCAAGCCGGCGCTTGACGCTTTCCAAAGACTCCCGCGGCTCTCGGGCCCGGGATCTCGAGAGCGCCACGTCATAGAAGTCTTCCCAGAGTTGGGCGTTTCTCTTTAGATCGATCAGAACCGCTTTCTTTTCTCCCTGGTTGTCCACCAGGAACTGAACCCCACGCATACCCGACTCCTTTGCATCAGGATAGCCGGCCGGCGGTCCCGGGTTGGCCGCCTGGTCGCTGCCGACATGATGGGCAAGCTACGGCTTTCCTACCTAGTCTACTGTCACATTGATTCGTGACCCTATGTTGAGCCCCGGTTCAACGAGCAACGCGGCGATATGGCCAGGATTTCGAAGCGCACATTTATTTCAAATATTTCTGTGACAGTAGACTAGTATTATATGGCAGAGTTAGTAATCGGAAATACATTTTCACTTTTGCCCCCGATGCCTCTACAACTCAGGGACTTCCAACAACGGCCGAATCGCCGGCATCACCGAAAACCTGGACACGACCAAGACGGTTTCTGACGCCTACGACGAACTGAATCGCCTGAAAACGGCTGCCACCAGCGGAACACAGCGGGGCCTGACCTGGACCTACCACCGCTACGGCAACCGCCTGACCCAGTTGGCAACCAAGGGCGCTCCTCCGACCCACTCTCTGACGCTTGACACGGCCACCAACCGGGTGAGCGGATGGAGCTACAATGCGGCCGAGAGCGTGACAAAGACGGCCGCAATACATACGCCTACAATGGAAAACCGCGTGATCTCGATCAACAGCGGGGCGACCCGCTACAGCTACGACGCCTTCGGGAGCCGGGTACAGAATCGTAAGCCGTCAAAGTTCCCGTCGCGCCGGCATTTCCGGTATTGCTCAAGAAAAACATCATAGAAAAGCCTGCGCCGACTTCAGCCGCGAGGCGCCGCCATTTCGGTCTGTTCACTCTTTAGGCGGACCAATTCGCCGTTCAACTGGCGAATGCGATGGGACATGGTCTGCAAAATGCGGAACGCCAGGGAAGGGTCCTCGTGCACCCTGCGCAGGAAAGTTCTCTTGTCCAGCGTCAGCGCCCGGGCCTCGCCCAAGGCGCGCACCGTAGCAGAGCGAACCCCGCCATCGAAGAGCGCCATCTCCCCGAAAATGTCTCCCTTGCCCAGCACCGTCAGACGCAGCTCCCTGGCGCCCTCCTCTCGCAGCACCTCGAGCTGTCCCGCCTGAATCACAAACATGCAGTCTCCCATCTCCCCCTGCCGGACGACGATCTCGCCGTCCCGGTAAACCTTGCCCAGACCGCCCATGTCCATTATGTCCTCACCTCCCGTCTGCTTATGTCATCGGGACTGATCAGCAGTTTTTTCCCGGAGAACAATGTCCAGGCGTGCGCAGTAAACCCCATTCCTCTGCAACTGTTGCGTGTGTGGCATTTCTCCGGCAATTTACAGACCCAACCTACACCCATTCGCATCAGGATCAACATCTAATTTCGGCGCAACTTGACTCTCTTGGCAATAAACTACGCCAATAGTCAATGGTACATACACCCGCGTGGATAGCGAGCCTTAGCACTGACGACGACCTCCCGTCGCGGAATCCCCTGCTCAAGGCGCGCGTTTCCATCGCATCCTTGCCTCTGCCCTGTCTCGGTGCAGAGGCCAAATTGCGACGAGCGTAGTCACAATTATGTCCCAGAGAAAGCGACCCAGAAAGCAGGGGTGAAGAGTGCGCACAAAGACCTCCCGGTAGGGGGCACTCCCTGTGAAGACATCCCACAACACCGTGCTCATGCGGCGGGCGCCTTCCGGATTCTGCTGTTCTCTGGAGACCATGCGCAATATGCCGCGGCGATCATGCGCGTTCTTCTGGATCTGGCGAGTGACGATAAAAATCAGCTTTCCAATATTGTTGTCGGTGTTAATGGCGCGACAGGTTGGCCAATAATGCCGTCGAAAATCCTCAGCCGATACGCCGCTGAAAACAGCGGTCACCGCCGCCGCCTTGGCGGTTCGGTAAGCCGCGCCGATTCCGTCCTTATATAATCGGGTGACGCCGCAATCCCCAACAAACACGACCCTGTCCGCAAAAGGCTGGGTGGCGGCTTGAAAATTTATCTTGGGGGAACAGTGGCAAAAGTCTTGAGGCACGCTCCAGCCGGGAGGAAAGCACCGCTTTACCTCGGGTGCGTTTAGAAAAGACTGTACTAAAGGTCCGTCGATGTCCATCCCCAGAAGGCACAGCGTGATGTAGTCCCCCTTGGGGATGAGGGCGGCGAATTCCAACCGCGGCAGATGGAGCAGAAAGACATGCATGGAGCTGCCCAAATATTTTTCCACGGTTTCCTGGCCGAAGTAGAACTCGCTCACATAGGTTTTTGTGGTCCGGGGAGGTTTGTAGCCCAATCCCAGCTTCTCGAAGAGCTTGGGAGCGGAGCTGTTTACTCCTACTGCTGCCACCAGCAAATCATAGCCCTGGGGCGAACCGCCCTGTGTCTGAACCACGGGCCGGCCGTCTTTCAAACTGATATCATCCACGCGCCCCCGCACCAGATGAGCGCCTTTGCCTGCGGCCAGGTCCAGTAAATAGCCATCAAAACTGCGCCACTTCGCCTCCTTCATCCCCCGAGGGCCGGCCCCGCGATGCACTGCAGCAATCCTCTTCTCCTGCAGCGGGGTGCCGATACGGACGTCGCTCTCATCCATGTGGAGCACGTACGAGTCGATGGCTCTTTCCACCACCGTCGAGGGGAGGTCGATTCCTTCGGCGGCCAGATGCTGTACCAGAGATTCCGAGATGATCCCGCCGCACATGTTGCAGCCGGCCGGACCGGTCACAGCAAAGTCTCGCGGCTCATAAATATCCACTTCCAGGCGCATGCTGATTCTTTGCGCCATATCCAGCAGGAAATAGGTGAAGAAAGAACCGGCCGGGCCGCCTCCGATCACCGCCACCCGAGAATCGTCCTCCAGCGCCAATGCGCCATCAAGGCGAGTATCGTCAAAGTCACTTGTGCGGCGGCTCCCGTGAAAGGCGGTAGCGATGCGCTGCAAGGTTGGGCTCCACTTGAGACGGGATACGACGTTAAAGGTGCCTGGAGGCTTCCTCGAAATCATCTTCACCCCTTTCACGCGCTCTTTGTTGCGGCGCCATCGGCGCGTACATGAAGCAGAATGCGGCGGACTTTTTCTTCCAGGTTTACCGGCGCAGGCGACTCCCAAGCTCGGGGAGACGGCCCCTGCGTCGCACGAACCGCTTTTTCAGCGCGCAAAGCCCGGTCATGCCGCGCCGCGCTCAGACTCTGCCTCGATCGGTTAGCCCTCTTGACGTATACGCCGTCAGGAAATCACTTTCCGGCACAGGGGTCAATGTTCCATTTGACTTATGATTGACCTTTGTGTAAATAACTTGGTCTGGCAGTCAACACCTTGGGGTCGGTGGATGAGCGTCGGCAAAAAGATTCTGCAGTTGCGGGTGCAATCAGGGCGGACCCAGCGAGACGTTGCCCAGTTGACGGGTTTGGCTGTTTCCTATCTTTCCCGCCTGGAGAATGACCGGCTCAACCCTTCCCTTCGCACTCTCACCAAGATTTCAGAGGCCCTTAGAATTCCGCTTACATCCTTCTTCGATGCCGAACCGGTGTTGGAATCGGGTGACCACTGCCCGGTGAGTCCTTCCGGCCGCTGCATATTGGACCAGATGCATGTGGGCCGCGGCCGCAAACCGAAGATGCAGGCGGAAGGCTACTCAAACCAACAACTGGAGGTTCTGCGATTGTGCAACTTTCTGCTGCACCAGGGGAACAAGGAAGTCATTACCTCCCTGTCCACAGTCATGAGGTCCTTGCTGTCGTTGTCGGCGTCGAAAGGTCAGGCGGCCTCTCGCAAGACTCAGGCGCCAAGAATTACAAAAGGTTGATCCACGGCCGGTTCTCCATTGCGCCGCGAATGAGCCCGTCCCTCGCCGAGGTAGTCTTTGCGGCACACGCGGGCGCCCAAGCCTGCCTGAACCTGAGCCGCGCGTCGGAAATCACGTTTGTCCAAATTACCGAACGCGACACGAGGCCATAATAGCCACCTCCCAGTCATTTGCCCGCCGTGGTTTGGTCGTTTGACGCGACCAGTGCTCGCAAAGACCGGATCACCGTAGAAAGCGACATGACGGTCTCCGCGTCCCCCTCGTGCAGCAGGAAGTTGCACATGCGGAGGAGTTGCAACTGTCGAGTGGAGTAACCCTCTGCAGGCGTCTTCGATTTTCCTGCTGTCCCCTTGCGTCCTCGAGGCGGGCGTACGTTCAACTGGTCGAGGATGCAGCGACCGGAGGAGGTTACCGGGCAGCAACCTCTTGGTTCCAGGACCGGCCCTGAGTCGAGGAGGGATGCCAGCGGGATACCCAGAGCATTTGCGATGGTAGTAAGGGAGCGAAGGGAAGGGTTGAGCCGGTCATTCTCCAGGCGGGAAAGGTAGGAAACGGCCAGCCCCGTCAACCGGGCTACGTCTCGTTGAGTCCTTTTGGACTCCAGTCGTGCTTTTAAGATCTTCTCGCCCACGCTCATCTGGCAGCCAAATAGTGGCAATTCCAGGAAACTACTTGTTGACTCTCAAATCAACCTATTATTA
>JACQGG010000243.1 GCA_016199665.1 Acidobacteriota bacterium
CCAGTGACCTGGCGGGCTGAAAGCAGTCGCCCCTGACGGGGCTGAAGACCCGTAAAACTTTTGTCAACCGCTCTAACGGATTCATTCCGCATTCCGCACTCCGCACTCCGCATTCCGCACTCCGCATTCCGCATTCCGCATTCGTTGGCCCGTGCGCTCCATAGACCGCTGCATTTACAAGGAGCTCGCTCCTCCGTTTCTCGTCGCGCTGGCGGTTCTCACCTTCATTGTCTTTACCCGCGAATTGGGCCGTTTCGCTGAACTGCTTATTCGCAAAGGAGCCGAACCAGCGACCCTGTTCCAGGTTTGCCTCTCAGTGCTTCCCAGCATCCTAATCTTCACGGTTCCGATGGCGTTTCTCATTGGAACGTTGATCGCCTTTGGCCGCCTCAGCGCTGATAGTGAGATCGTCGCCTTCCGGGCTTGCGGCATCGGCACGGCAAGAATGTTGGGCCCGGTCTTGAAAGTCGCCATCCTGGTGTTTCTTGTGGGCGCGGCACTGACGCTTTATCTGCTGCCGCGGGGCAATCAGCACCTGCTGGGACTGCGGTATCTGATCGGAATCCGCCCGGTCATCAGTGAAATCCGCCCCCGCGTGTTCAATGAAGAAATTTCCAACATACTCCTTTATGTGGAACAGATTCAGTATGAGCAAGGTCTGTGGGACGGGGTCTTCGTGGCGGACAACTCAGAAGCCAGCCAGCAGCGCATCATTCTAGCCCGCCGGGGATCCATCGTGCCTCACCCGGAGCGAGGGGTTTTCCAACTCCATTTTGATGAGGGGACCATCTACAAGACCGATACGGCAGATTTGAGCCGGGACGACCTGTCTGTCTTTAGAACCCTGGAGATGTCGGTACACCTGGCGGAAGACGGCCCCAGCCGGATTCGCCCTCCCAGGGCGGAAGAAAAGAGCACCTGGCGTCTGCTGACGGAGACCGAGCCGAGTGTGAAGGAGCGCCGCCGCGATTCGGTTGAGCTGAACCGCCGGCTGGCGCTGCCGCTGTCGGCTTTCGCCTTTGCGTTTCTGGGACTTGCGCTGGGAGTGAATACGCGACGCGGCGGACGCGCCTACGGATTCCTCATGGGCATTGTCATCACGTTCACCTACTTTGTCCTCTTTGTTTCAGGCAGCGGACTGGCCAAGGACGGAAACCTGCCGGTCTGGCTGGGAGTCTGGGGCAGCAACATTCTTCTGTACGCGGGCGGCCTGGCAGCGCTGCGCCTGATCCATCGAGAGTCACGGGTGATCCATGCAATCGCTGAAAACCGGTTTCTGCTGGCGCTGGCGGAGCTCTCCCGCCGGAAATGGCTCGAACTGAAGAAGAGATTCTCGCATCACTCCGCGCGACAGGGCGCTCTGACTCCTCCCGCGCGCGCCGGCCTTCTGAAGGTGATCGATCTATACCTTATCCGGGGGTTCTTCAAGTACTTCAGCCTGATTCTCCTGGTCGGCGTGGCACTATTTATTGTCTTCACTTTGTTTGAACTGGTGGACGATATTGTCACCCACCACATTGCTCTGTCCATGGTGCTTGATTACTTCTGGTATTTGCTGCCCCACGTGCTCACGCTGGTTGTTCCGCTTTCAGTGCTGATCGCCGTCCTGGCCAACTACGGCCTGCTGGACCGGACCTGCCAGGTCACAGCCTTGAAGGCCTGCGGCGTGAGCGTCTACCGCCTGGCGGCGCCGGTTCTTCTCAGCGCTGCGGCGCTGAGTGGATTTCTTTTCGTGATGCAGGACTATGTGCTGCCGTTTGCCAACCAGAAACAGGACAACTTGCGCAATCTGATCAAAGGCCAGGCCATTCGTACGTTCTACCATCCGGAACGCCAGTGGATCTTCGGACAGAAGCCCCGATTGTACAACTACGTCCGATATGATTCGACGCGCGGCGAGTTTGCGCAGATTTCCATATACGATCTGGACATTGGAGAGAGCCGGTATCGCAGCCGCATTTACGCCTCGCGCGCTGTATGGGACGCACGCCGCAAAGGCTGGATTCTGTATCAAGGATTCAAGAGAGACTTTGAAGACCCGAGTCGTGGGATTGCTTCCTTCAATGAAATGTTCCTGCAACTCCCCGAAACGCCTTCCTATTTTGTGAAAGAGATCAAGGAATCGAGCAAGATGCCGTACGGCGAATTGAAAAGCTATATCCATACGCTGCAGCAAGCCGGTTTTGATGTGGAGGAGCTCCGGGTAGAGCTCTATCGAAAGATTTCGTTTCCGGTGGTAAGCATCATTATGGCGATAATTGGCGTTCCTTTCGCCTTTTCCATGGGGCGTAAAGGCGCATTCCACGGAGTGGCGCTGAGCATTTTTATCGGCATGGTTTACTGGGGCACTTTCGGTCTCTTCGAAGTGATGGGCGCCAGCCGGATGCTCGCACCGGCGCTGGCGGCCTGGGCGCCTAATCTGCTTTTTGGGGCTGGTGGGCTGTATCTGCTGCTGAGCATTCGCACGTAGGAATGCGGAGTGCGGGGTGCGAAGTGACATCGCTGACCGCTGATTGCTGAACGCTGACTGCTGATTGCTGATTGCTGACCGCTGATGGCTGAAAGCTGACTGCTGACAACTGACCGCTGAAAGCCAAACTCGCATCATCGGAAGTAATCTTCTCGCCGCTTGGATGCATCCCCTTGGAAGCGTTTCCAAATACGAAAGAAATTAACCATCTCCACCGGCTTGCGCTCCACTTCAACGGACCAGGGAAGGATTCCCCAGCCAGTGCTGTAGAATCCGGCGTGGCTGGCAAAATCCAACAGGCGGATTGGATTGTGGAGAAAAACAGATTCACGGCGCAGCAGCGCCGCATGATCGTTGCTGTCGTATCCGGTGACATAGGGCATCGCAAGCCATGGCTTGACCAGAATGTCGCCCGCGTCCGGCCGCTGGTCCTCCCGCACCAGTGTCTGAGCTCCCTCACGCTCCATGTAGTACCGAAAGCCCCATTCGCCCGTCGCCCAGATGCGCCGTTCCGGATAGTCGCGAAGCGTCTGAGCCGCGATGCGCGGATAGATGGCCGCAAACTGATAGTCTGCGTGCGCCAGCAAGATTCCATACCCCAGCGTAGCCGCGACGCATGCGGTCATTCGCGCCCGGCTCCAGCCAGACCAACGCCCCAGCACGATCGCGAAGGGAGGAACCAGCGGCAGCACGTACCGAATCGAACCGTGGTAGTAGATCAGGAGGCAGGCGGCCAGGAACCCCAGAATCCAAAGATTCAAGACGGCGTCGGTGGATTCTCTCCAACAGCGCCTCCCAAAAGCTCCGGCTGCAAACCCGGCCGACGCAAGAAAAACTCCAAGCAGCAGGCAGTGCAGCCAGTGCCAGGAGGTCAGGACAACGGCAGAACCGGCGACCCCAAGAATCAGCGATATCCAGATCGCCCCGTGCCGCCACCGGTTGAACTGAAAAATTGACGTCACCAGCACCAGGGCGCCCAAATTGAGCATGGCACTGAGCCCCTTCTCGTGAAGACGGAACCAGTGCGAGCCAGCCTCTGTTGCCAGAAATTGAGCCGTCGCAGCCAGAACAAAGCGGCCGTAGTGGATCGATTGCAGGGCAATCCATGCCGCGCCAACCGCCAGCGGCAAAAAGATCACGGGCCAGAGGCGGGAGACGCGGCTCCTTCGCCACTGCGAGGCGGCCAGCAGCGGAATGGCCGAAAGGGCCAGGTAGTTGATCATAACCGCGACCGCCAGACTGAAGGCGGCCGGCCAGCGCCAGTCTCGGCGGCGCCGTTCGCCGTAGACAAACAGGGATATTCCAAGGGCATATAGCGCCAGGAACGGCACATCGGTCATCACCGACTGGGAGAGCACATAGATTCCTGGATTCCAGACCACGGTGAGGGCGGTCAGCAGCGGAAACCGATTCTGCGTGGACGCAAGCATATAGACGGCGATCCCGAGCAGCACAGGAAAAACCAGAAATGCCGTGTGAAACAAGACTTCACTTTCGGTGCCGCTGAGCCGGCGCAGCAAAGCCAGCAGATAAGAGATCAGCGGCGGATGGCTGTGCGACGCGGCATCCGGCCCGTGTCTCCCCTCAAATACAGCCCGGTAGTCCTGGGGGTATAGCGGGGTCACGGCCGCCTGACGGGAAATTTCAATATAAATCCGGTCGTCAATGTGAAAGGGACGCCAAAGGAATGGAACGTGACTCAGAATGACAAGCAGCGCCAGCAGCAAGCAGTCGCGAAGCAATATCGACGGCGCAAGGCCACCCTGCGAGTGTTGGAAGCAACCGGATTCAATGCCCTCAGACGAGAGAGGAGGAACTTGAATTGCCGTTTCGCGCTCTTCGCGGTCAGATCTTTCTTTGCGCATTCCGGCAAAGGGGCGAAGGATTCGGGAACCCCCGGTGTAATACTTCAGGTTCGCTTGGCCTTAGAGAGTTCGGCTTGGTGCATAAGCTGGAGATAGAACTTCTCCATCCGTTGTATGAGCGGCACTTCCGGCATGAATCCGAAGAACTTGTTTCGCAGACGCAGCTTCAGAATTCCGAAGTACGCGTCATAAATCGCCATCATGAGGCCCTTCCAGCGGTTGTTGCAGTACCTCTCAAATGCTCTGCGCTCGAAAAACTTCGACATCACGTTCAGTTTGGTCAGAAATTTCCGCTGCTCGTCATTCAAAAAAGTGTTGTTATTCATGCCGAAGTGAAAATTGCTCCATTCTTCCAGAGTCTCCGGGGGCGAAAAGCCGAACTGGCTGACGCACTTATAGTACAGATCGGTTCCCGGATAGGGGGTGAATATGGCAATGGGGGCCACTCCGGCGTGTGGATTCTCTCCCAGAAGCTTGAAGATGAAGTCCACGGTCTGGAGAGTTTCCTGCCGGTCTTCCCCGGGGAATCCAGCCATAAAGCCGAACTTCACGTAAAGTTGCGCGTCTGACAGCTTCCGATTCGCCGCCAGCACCTGGTCCAGCGTGTTCCGCTTCATGATCTCCTGCATGCGCTTGGGAGACCCCGTCTCAATACCCACCCACAGTTCCTTGAAGCCGGCTCTTTTCATCTTGGCCATGAGCGCGTCGCTGGCCTGGTCCAGAAAGTCGACACGGCACGGAGCCTGGATCAGGATCTGAATATCGCGTTCAATGAGCAGGTCACAGATTTGCTCCACCCTTTTCTTGCTGCCGAAGAAGTAATCGTCTTCAATGAAGAGCGCTTCAATCCCAAATCGCTGGATGAGATATTCGATTTCCTGCACCACCCGCTCGGCGCTCTGGAAGCGATATTTCTTCTCGTTGAATTCCAGGTTGTAGCAGAACTCGCAGTTATAAGGGCACCCGCGGCTGGTCACAATCTGAAGCTGCCGCTGGCCCGTGGAGGGGGCGCTGGTGAAGTAAGGCGTCATGTCCACCAGGTCGTAATTGGGAGAGGGAATGCTGTCCAGGGGTTTGATCATGGGTCGCGGCGCAGTAAAACGCTGCGCGCCCTCCTGCTTGAATCCAATTCCCGGAACAGCCTCCGGCGATCCCCCCGCCTCTAAGCACTGCGCCAGCTCAACCACAGTCGCTTCGCCCTCGCCCTTCACCACAATATCGCAATGCGAGTCGCGCAGCGTCGACTCCGGGCAGAGAGTGGGGTGCACTCCTCCCCATACAATGGGAATACGCGGTTCCGCCCGGCGCACGACGCGCGCCGCCTGCAGCCCCCCGCGAATCTGCGTACCCGTCATGCTGGAAATGCCCACCATCAGCGTATTGGCGTCCACGGAGCGCCGCAAATCCTCGTCAAATGTGCGCGTCAAGCGCTGATCCACGATACGGACCTGATATCCCGCGCGGTCCAGGACTGTTCCCAGATAGAGAACCGCCAACGGCAGTCCCACGTTAATTCCAAACAGATCCATCCCCGTATTGGGATAAACAAGCACAACGTTTTTCTTGGCTCGGTTCTGGCCTTTCACCGCATCAGCCATCGCTTATACGCGTTCTCCAGGTGGGTGGTGGCTTTGGGAAAATTCTGCTGCAAGTAAGGATGATAGCGCATCGCCTTCTGCGCCCAGGCGGGCTGGTTGATAAAGTCACATTTGGCGCAAAGCGGCAATTCCCGAAACTGCCGCTCGAACATCAGCCGGCGCAACCGCTCAAACTCCGGGCTCTTCCAGATGTCAATCAGAGGAGTCCTGCTGGCGTCGCCAATGACATGATGTCCTTCCGAATCAAAGCAGCACAGAACCACCCTGCCGTCAGCCAGGATTGTCAGGTAGTGAAACAGCCGCTCGCAAAAATTCTGTTTCTTGTCAAAACCAGCCTCTTTGGGGATCTGTCCCGCCCAATTAAAAAAAACCGAGAAGCGGACCTGATCGGCCTCTTTCCACGCCTCCTTGAGCCGCACGCGGCTATGCTTGTTCTCAGGAGTGGTCACCATGGCGATGCTGACGTGGGGTTTATTCTTACCCAGCTCGTTGCGGCGGCGAATAAAATACAGCACGTTGGACCTTATCTCCTCGTAGTTCAGGCCCAGGCGGATTTTTTCAAACGTCTGCTTGTCGCCGCCATCAATGCTCACGATCAGCGAGTCAAGCAGGTCAGCATCCAGTATGCTTTCCGCGATTTCACGGTTAAGACGGGACCCGTTGGTGGTGACATTGAGATGGGAACCCGGCGCTCTCTGGCGGATATAGGCAAAGTAATCCAGCACTTCGGGCACCAGGAAGCTCTCGCCATGCAGAAACGGCAAAATTTTCCTTGCGCCATGCTCGGCACACTGGTCGATGATCCGACGGAAGAGATCCCGGGACATCACCTGGCGCGGCCGCTGCATCTGTGGAGTCGCACACGTCGTGCAGCGCGCATTACAGGCGTTTGTCAGCTCGACGTAGACCTGATCCGGGAAATCAGGAATTCTATGCATAGGCTAGTTTGAGCCGCGAATGAACGCGAATGAACGCAGGCTGCGAATAAACGCAGGCCGCCAATGAACGTGAATGAACGCAGGCCGCGAATAAACGCAGGCCGCCAATGAACGCGATTGAACGCAGGCCGCCAATGAACGCAGGCTGCGAATAAACGCAGGCCGCCAATGAACGCAGGCCGCCAATGAACGCGAATGAACGCAGGCTGCGAATAAACGCAGGCCGCCAATGAACGCGAATGAACGCAGGCCGCCAATGAACGCAGGCCGCCAATGAACGCGAATGAACGCAGGCTGCGAATAAACGC
>JACQGG010000244.1 GCA_016199665.1 Acidobacteriota bacterium
AATGAACGCGAGGCCGCGAATAAGCGCGAGCCGCGAATGAACGCGAATAAACGCGGAGCCGCGAATGAACGCGAATAAACGCGGGGCCGCGAATGAACGCGGGGCCGCGAATGAACGCGAATGAACGCGAGCCGCGAACGAACGCGAATAAATGCGAGCCGCGAATGAACGCGAATGAACGCGAATGGACGGGAATCGATCCGGGAGTTGAACCGTGGTGTTTGGTGCTGCGAATGGACGCGCGCCTGCATGCTGCGGCCAGCGCAAGTTTGTCAACCGAACCGCGACCGACAGGGAGTCCTCATGGGCCTGCGGCCCATCAAAAAGGATGAAAGTCGTTGTAATCAGATGGATTACGGCACTCTCCGGAGAGCGACTTCAACGGAGCGCGGAATCTCAATGAGTTAGCGCGCCGCTCTGTGACGAACTTAGGCTAGAACTGGTAAGAGAACGTATAACCAATGACGTTGAAATCTTCATCCTTGGAAATGTGGCTGTCCGTCAACATGTAGTAAGCGTCCAGCGACCACTTTTTCCAGTCCCGGCTTGCTCCCACATACATGCGAGTCTGGCGCCAGCGGCTGACCCGGGAGTCGTAAAAAAACTCGTAGCTGGTGTAAAGATCCAGGTCTTTCCAGGGGGAAGGATGGCTCAGATAGTACTGCTCGCGGAACCGCCAGCTCGGCTTGTGATCCAGATTTCGCAGGTCCACGCGGTGGCGATTCTGGAAGGTCCAGTTTGCCATTGTCAAAATGAAAGTGGCGTCGCCGCCGCCCCGAAATTCGCGAATGGTCCGGTCGGGGGTGGGACGCCGGAGGTAGTACTGAAAAAAGGGAGCGAGTGAAAAGTGCCGGCCGGCCCGCCAGTTGACGTTCGTCCCGAGCTTCAGCGTGATAAAACGGCTGATATCGTCTCCGAACCTGGGGCTCACTTCGAGGATTTTCCACCGGATCCTGTCTGAAAGACGGCGGGAGATCTGAATTTCCGACCACTGCTGCTGTTCGGGCAGCCCCTGCGCCACCAGAGTTTCCCGGACCAGCCCGGTCGCAATCCAGGCCAGCACGATCAGGGTTTTTCTAAACGTCAAAATCAATCCCTTCTTTGGAGCAATCTTTTCGGCGCGTGCATGCGCCGGCGTTCGGCACCTGTATGGAGCGAGTGAACGCAAATCATCCGCAGTTTGTCCAGGTTTGTCAACCCGCCGAGACTCGGACGATTCAGTGGACACCTTACGGGCGGGACGGAAAATTGGACGGCCCGGATGCCGATGCCGGCCACTTTCAATCACACGCCCGGTGATGATCCTCTGTTGCGACCTGTCGGACAGAGAAAAAACCTCCGCGCATTCTCTGCATTGCTAAGGCTCAATTTATTGCCAGCCTGCGAAGCATCAGCAATCGGATCGGTGGCTGAGTTCATAACCACGGTGAGTTTGTTGCCGGGTGAATCCGTCCGGATGCCGACATTGCCATCACTGTTGGGTATAACGAAGCGGGAGGTGTCGTTTGGCGCCTCAATCACAAAGTTCACGGCGCTGTTTTGACCAATGTCTATGCCACTAGTCGAGCTGCTAAAACGGAACTGTGTGCCGCCGACGAAGTGCCCTAGCGAATCAGTTGCGTTACTTGTAAATGCTCCGAGCAGATTTGTCCCGGCGAACTCAAAATTATCTGGGAAAGCCTCAAACCTCCCGGCGTTTCCCTGGACCAAAAGCTTGGTACTCGCCGCTGGACCGGCCACTGGAAGAGATTTGCCTCGCTGGACCTGGAAAAGTCCGGTATCATTAAAGTTTTTATCATAATGGAATCCCAACACATTCGCAATTTCTCGATCATCGCTCATATCGACCACGGCAAATCGACGCTGGCGGATCGCATCCTGGAGTTGACGGGCGCCCTGACGTCGCGTGAGATGTCCGACCAGGTGCTTGACGACATGGACCTGGAGCGCGAGCGCGGCATCACCATCAAGGCGCACTCCGTCCGGCTCAGTTACCTCTCCGGCACTGGACAGCCGTATGTCCTCAACCTGATCGACACGCCCGGTCATGTGGACTTCAGCTATGAAGTGTCCCGCAGCCTGTCCGCCTGCGAGGGAGCGGTGCTGGTCGTGGATACCTCCCAGGGAGTGGAAGCGCAGACGCTGGCCAACACGTATCTGGCTCTGGAGCACAATCTTGAAATCATTCCGGTTCTCAACAAGATCGATCTGCCCAGCGCGGATCCCGAGCGGGTCAAGGATCAAATTGAGAATATCATCGGGCTCAGCCGCGACGATTGCCTGCTGGCCTCGGCAAAGGCAGGTCAGGGGATCCGGGAAATTCTGGAAGCAGTGGTGGCGCGCATCCCTCCTCCGCAAGGAGCGTATGAGCGGCCCCTGAAAGCATTGATTTTCGACTCCTGGTTTGATGTTTACCGCGGGGTCATTGTGCTGGTGCGCGTGATTGACGGGACGATTGCGCCGAGAATGAAGATCCAGTTGATGTCCAATCAAAGGGTCTTTGAGGTAGAGCAGGTGGGGGTTCTGACCCCCAAGTTTCAGCCCATCGACCAATTGTCGGTGGGGGAAGTGGGATTTGTGGTCGCCAATATCAAGCAGGTTGCCGACACCAAGATCGGCGACACGATCACCGACGCCGGCCGGCCGACGGATTTGCCGTTTCCCGGCTTTCAGGAGATCAAGCCGATGGTGTTCTCCGGCCTCTATCCCATTGACTCGGCGCAGTACGAGAATTTGCGTGATGCCCTGGAGAAGCTGCGGCTCAATGATTCATCCTTCTTCTACGAGCCGGAAACATCGGCGGCTCTCGGCTTCGGATTTCGCTGCGGCTTTCTCGGCCTGCTGCACATGGAAATCATCCAGGCGCGGCTGGAACGGGAATTTGATCTGGAGCTGATTACCACCGCTCCCGGCGTGCGATATCGCATCACCACCACCAAGGGAGAGATCCTCGAGGTCGAGAGCCCGGCCAAGTTGCCCGAGCCTCAGATGATCCGGGAGTTTGCAGAACCGATGATTCGTGCCATGATCTTGAGCCCGGACGAATACGTAGGCGGGATCTTGAAGCTTTGCGAAGAGCGACGCGGGGTGCAGAAGGTATTCGAGTATGTGGCCACGGGCAGAGTGCTGCTGAGCTATGACCTGCCGCTCAACGAGATCGTGCTGGATTTTTACGACAAGCTGAAAAGCGTTTCGCGCGGGTACGCTTCGCTGGACTATCACTTTTCCAATTATCAGGAATCCGATTTGGTAAGGCTGGACATCCTGGTCAACGGAGAAGCGGTCGACGCTCTTTCGCTGATTATTCATCGGGGCAACGCTTACCAGAAAGGACGAGCCCTGGTGGATAAGATGCGGGAGTTGATCCCGCGTCAACTGTTTGAAGTTGCCATACAGGCGGCCATCGGAAACAAAGTGATTGCGCGCCAGACGGTCAAGCCGCTGAAGAAGAACGTGATCGCCAAGTGCTACGGGGGCGATATCACCCGCAAGCGGAAGCTGCTGGAGAAGCAAAAAGAGGGAAAGAAGCGGATGAAGAGGGTGGGGAGTGTCGAGATCCCGCAAGAAGCCTTTCTGGCGGTGCTCAAGGTCGAGGAGTGATGTCTTCAGAGAGGCAAAAGGGCGAGGGCGCGATCGGCTGCGTCGTCATCCTGCTGCTGGCAATCCTTTTTGGCTACGGATCGTTTAAGGTGATTCCGGTGTATATCGACCGCATGAATTTCGACGAGGATCTGGCGCGGGAGGCCAGCCGCGCGGGGTCCAACCGCTGGCCGGATGAGAAGATAAAGCGGGACGTGGTGCAGATGGCCGACTTTCGCGGATTCCATCTTGCCGAAGAAGACATTACTGTTTCCCGGTCCGAGACATCGGGCGGAGAATTGCGAATCGAGGTCCGCTACTCGGTCCCGGTAGGTTTTCCCGGCTATGTCCATCTGTTTAAATTCCAGGCAAAGGCCGGCAGCCTGGTGGGCTCTTTCTAGGCTATGGCGCACATCCTGGTAACGGGCGGAGCGGGCTATGTGGGCGCGGTGGTGACGGCGCGCCTGCAGCAGGCCGGCCATTCGGCGACGGTGGTGGATAATTTGAGCACGGGACACCGCGCCGCGGTATCCGGCGCCAGGCTGGTGGAGGCCGATCTTGAGGATGATGCGGCGCTGGAAGGGATTTTCTCAGCGGAGAGTTTTGCCGGAGTCGTTCATTTCGCATCGCACTGCCGGGTGGAAGAGTCCATCGTCCATCCCGTCAAGTACTTTCGCGACAACGTCGGCGGCAGCCTCAAGCTGTTTGACGCCATGTTGAGGCACGGCGTCAAGGCGCTGGTATTCTCCAGCAGCTGCGCCGTCTACGGAGAGCCAAGTCAAGTCCCGATTACGGAGGATCAGCCGCTGGATCCCATCAATCCGTACGGCGAGAGCAAATTGTTCGTGGAGCGGATTCTGAAAGCGTACCAACGCGCCTACGGGATGCGATCGGTTTCACTGCGCTATTTCAACGCCTGCGGCGCGGCCGTTGACGGGAGGCTTGGGGAATCCCATCATCCGGAGACTCACCTGATACCGCTGGTTCTGCGCGCCGCCGCGGACGGAGACTACGCATTGACCCTTTTCGGCAATGACTACCCCACTCCCGACGGCACTTGCGTGCGGGACTACATTCACGTTGAAGACCTGGCCACGGCGCATCTGGCGGCGCTGAAGCGATTGCTGGAAGGAATGGGGAGGGAGGTTTACAACATCGGAACCGGCAACGGGTTGAGTGTCCGACAGATCATTGAATCGGCGCAGCGCGTAACCGGCAGCAGGGTCCGGCATACCGTCGGTCCGCGCCGGGATGGAGACCCTCCGGTTCTGGTGGCGGATGCGTCGCGTGCGAAAAGCGCGCTGGGATGGACTCCGCGGTATTCCGATCCTGCAACCATTCTGGGCACCGCCTGGAACTGGTTCCGGAACCCGCGCTACTGAAGATCTATTTTATGACATCGTGGGGAATCTGAATTATGAGAATCCTGGTGACCGGAGGAGCGGGTTTTCTGGGCAGCCACTTGTGCGGAAGACTGCTGGAGCGGGGCGGGGAAGTTGTTTGCCTTGACAACTTCTTTTCAGGCTCCAAACAGAACATCGCCAAGTTTGTGGGGCACCCGCTGTTTGAGTTGATCCGGCATGACGTCATCCAGCCGATCCTCCTGGAGGTCGATCAGATTTACCACCTGGCCTGCCCGGCGTCGCCGGTTCACTATCAGTCCAATCCGGTCAAGACGGTGAAGACCAGCGTGTTGGGTACGCTCAACATGCTGGGGATGGCAAAGCGTGTCAAGGCGCGTATCCTGCAGGCTTCCACTTCCGAAGTCTATGGGGACCCTCAAGAACATCCGCAGAAAGAGGGCTATTGGGGCAACGTGAATCCCATCGGCATCCGGAGCTGCTACGATGAAGGGAAGCGGCTGGCAGAGACGCTGATGATGGACTACCACCGCCAAAACCGCGTCGATATCCGGATTGTCCGAATCTTCAACACTTACGGGCCCAACATGGCCGAAAACGACGGGCGCGTCATCAGCAACTTCATCGTGCAGGCGC
>JACQGG010000028.1 GCA_016199665.1 Acidobacteriota bacterium
GCGCCAAGGCGCGGACCCAAGATCGCGGGTCGGGCGCCCTTGGATCCAGGGTCAAGGCCAGGCTGGCTTCCAGGCGCAACGCGGCGAGCTGTCGCAGCACTCCCAGCAGGTCTCGCTCCGGCCGGGTGCGCCCGCTGAAGTCGAAGCTGCCCTGACGGGTCTCGTGCCATTCACGGCGAACCTCCAGCCGGACCGTGTTGATCCCCAGCGACTTGAAATCGGCCAAGATGGAGCTTCGATCCGCTGGCGGGAAGCTGGAGTACGGGAATTCAACGCCGTAAATGAAAAACGGCTTGCCGTCCACGCGAAGCTCCGGGTAGCCGCCTGCTTGCGCGATTTCCACGCGAGAGCGAGCCGCCGCAGGCGACGCGACCAGCACCAGCATAAGGAGCAGCGACGGCAGATGACGGAACATGGATCCATCATCCTTCATCCATGATCTATCATCTATCATCCGGCCCCTGGTCCCCGGCCGGGCTACCGGCCCCCGGTGCGCTTCCACCATTCCTCGATGCGTTGCAACGCCGCCCGGTTCGGGTCGACGGTCAGCGCGGGATTATAGCCGAACTTTCTGCCCGATCTTGCCTCAAGCAGGTCGTTGGCTTGCTGCCGGGCGTAGCCGGCTTCGTCGCTCTTCAAGATTTGAATCAGCGTTCCAAATCCGCCGGCGTCCCCAAGCGTGAGCTGGGCCTTGGCGATGGAAAATCTCAGGAAATCATCATAGTTCTGCTGCGCCGCCGCGTGCTGCAGCGCCGGGATCGCGCGCGCGTCTTTTTGTTTGCTCAACGCTTCGACTGTGGACTCAACAACCTGCTCGGATCGGGTACGCGCCAGCAGGTCAGCCAGCGCGGGAACGATCCTGGGATCGTGCATGTCGCCCAGGTGAGCCACCCCGTCCAACTGGCGCGCCTCCTCATCCGACTTGATTTCGTTGAGCAGCAGATCGACCGGCGCCAGGCGGGCGGCTGTTGCAGCGGGCTCCCTTTTTCGGAAGGACTCCAGACTGACAAAGAAGAGAATCGAGAACACGACCATGGCCGCGACATTGGCGAGCGCCCTCATCCTGGCAGAAGCATACAGGATGTAGTAAGTGATCCCGGAGATGACCAGAAAAACGCCCAGCATCACAACGATGGCCGGTCCGGTCGGATAGTCCGAGTAAAAAGACCATCCGATTCCCAGGCTGCTGGCGAGGATGGCGACCAGCCATCCGAGCAAGAGCCGGCCGCGCACGGTAGTGCTCCACATCTGCGCAATTACGGCCGGAACCACCAGATAAGAGAAAACCAAAAGCACGCCCACGACGGCCACTGCCCTGGTAATCACCACGCCGAAGGACATGTAGAAGAGAATGTCCCAGACCCGGATGCGGATGCCGGACGCCTCCGCCCCCTCCGGATCGAGTGAGATGGCCAGGAACTTCTTGCGGAAAATGATGTAAAAGATCCCTATGCTCAGGTTAAGAAGAGCCAGGTTTCCGACTTCGCGCAGAGACACGAGCAGGAGATCCCCCACCAGCATATGCTTCAGCTCCTCACCGCCGGTGGCCGACTTTGAAAGAATCAGAATTGCCGCGGCGGAGGCGGCCGCGTAAATGATGCCGATGAATGCCTCCTGGGGAACCTTTTCCTTCCGCATGCGCGAGACGGCAAACGCCCCGGCTCCCACAAACGTAAACGCCAGGGAGAAGAGCGAGACCTGCAGCGCATCCGAGTTTGGATCATAGCCCAGGGTCAGCGCGTAAGTCGCTCCCAGCGCGGCAATCTGCGCCAACGCCAAGTCGACGAAGATAACCTTGCGCGTAATCACATGGATGCCGAGATAGACATGGTTGATCGAGAGAACAAGACAGGCCAGGAAGGGAATGAGCATCCATTTCAGTTCAAGAATCACGGGCATGTTTGTCTCCTCGCTATAGGCGTATTCTTGACGACTGACGCTTGCCGTACCCCATTTTGTTCGGTGCCGGTTCCCCGCCCTCTTAGGCCGCCAGATCCTCTGGCGCTGCGGCCCCTGATTTCCAACAGCGCGGCGCTCACTTTTTCAGGGCCGCCGTGATCTTCGCGATCAATTGGTCGATGAGGTCGAAATAGCTCTTGATGCCTGCTTCGCCCTCGACCTGGCTTGGGAGTATTACCACGGCCGCTCCCGTCTGGCGCGAGATGTTGTTGGGCAGGGCGGGATCGTAAAAGTTGTCCACGAGAATCAGAGGGATTTGCCCGGCCTTGACGTTTTCAATGACCTGCCTGACATGCTGCGGGCCGGGCGGGATGCCGGGACGCTCCTCAATCGTTCCCATGAGCTGAATTCCAAACAACCGGCAAAAGTAAACCCACACCTTGTGAAATTCATAGGCTTTCGTCCCTGAGAGTGCCGCCGCCGCCTTTAGCCAGCCGCCGGCTTTCTCGCCAAGCGACTGGCTGCCGATCTTGTTGGACGTCAGAAAGTTCTGCAGCTCTCCGCTCCACGCCAGCCGCGTCAGCTTCTGAATGCCGACCAGCTTCAGCAGTTCGGGGCCAAACAGAGCGTTGTCGATGCGGCTGAAAAAATCCGCCTTTCGTGCGTCGTAATAGGAAGCTCCTGCGGGATCGACCGATTTGAGCGCCGCACAGATATTGCCGGCTTCAACCTTGGCCAGGAGGGGATCGAGCCAGACGTGCGGATTACCCTGCGGGTGAATGTCCCCCAGCTCGCGGGAGACAACGGAGGGAACTTCCAGCGCGGAAGTCCCGCTGCCCGCGACGATGCGCCCTCGAGTCCCTCGAAAGATTTTCGAATTCCCCGAGCCGTTGGCCACTTCGTCGGACCACGGTTCCAGGGAAAAGCCGTTCTCCACAAAAAGATCGGCTTCCCGCGTCCTTTTCATGAGAACCGGGGTGGGTGTGACGAAGTGGGGGTCCTGGTCTCCCTTGGCAAGCGCTATTACGTCGACGCGGTCACCGCCGATCTCCTCGGTGAGCGCCTTCAGGGTGGGAAGCGTGCAGACAACATGCACCTTCGGGTCGGCCGCCTGCGCGAGCGGCGGAGTAAGGACCAGTGCCAAACTCAAAATCCAAAGTCTTTCCAATAATCGCATTTTGGGACTCCTTATCCTGATGTCTCTGTGTTCACCATCGCTCCCCACCCGCCGGGCCTGTCTCATTTATTCACCCAGAAGGGTTCCGGCGGGTGCGCGCCGAAGACCCAATTCAACTCAAAGAAAACCGAGTTCCGGCCGTCTTCGGCGGCAATGTCGCTCCACCGACGTTCATAGTTGAGACGGAATCTGAGGAACTCGCTGAAGTAATAAGAAAGATAGGGCGTCAGGCTGCGCCGCTTCAGACCTGGATCAAACAGCGTTGTGGTCCGGTCCCACCGCACTCCGCCGTATTTCCTTCGGTCCAACTGCCACTGGGTGAAAAGGGTATAGCCGATCGGCTTGCCGTGTCCCGGCTGCAGACCTTCCATGGAGCGGGCCACATCCTCCGGTTCAGACGCTTCCGGGTAGGCGCGGCGTGCCAACAGGAGTTCCCCTCCGAGAATGTATGACTTCCATTCTCCCTGCCGCAGCGGTTTCCAGCGATACATGAAGTCAAAGCCGTGAAAATTAACCGAGGAAGTCTTGACGCCCGACGGCCGAAAATAGCTGGACGCTCCCAGTTCCAGGTTGTGGGCAACGCCCAGGGTGTTGAACCAACGCAGATGCCCGAGATAGGACGCTCTGGAATCCAGGTCAGGAGAAATCGCCACGTCGCCGCCATTGAGCACTTCAACGGTTGCATCCAGAGTCGAATTGGAGTTCGCCGGGGTGGGAATGAAGAAATTGCCCGAAATTCCGTTCTGAATGAAGCCGTCCGCCCCTAGAAATTCCTGAATGGGCAAGGGGCGAAAGCTTTGCGGCAGGTCGTGGGTGTGCAGGACATTGGTTTTACCAAAGGCAGGGCGGAAGTGCCCAACCTTGAGTCTGAGGCCGAGTGGATTGCGATCCAGGAATGGGAACTTCTTGATGTTTACATACCCTTCCTCCACGTCAGTGGAGAAATGGCCGGGAGTCTCTGATTCGAAGGACGTGATCAACACCGCGTCGGCATAAGGGTCGACCGGCACCCGCATGTCAACTTCGGCTTCGCGCAGATTGAGCTTGTTGTCGATGCGGTCTGCTTCTTCATTGAAGACTTTTCGGCTGTCGGCGCGTCCCAAGAAATTACCGATGACCGAAAGGGCAGGATTCAGCGCTCCGGGAATGAACTGAACCGCCCCGCCGGCGGCTTGGGACACCGGCTGGACCTGAGGTTGTAGCTGGGATTCCGGCTCCGCGGCTTGGAGCATCCGGGCTTGAAGCTGTTCAACCTGCGCTTCCAGCTCCCGAATGCGCTTTTCGTGTTCCGCGTTCATTGCGTCCAACTGCTCTTTCACTCCCTGCAGCGTGATGTATTCCGGCTGGGTCGGAGCTTGCTGCGCGTCCTGCGTCTCCGCTTCCGCCGGTTCCTGGGCTGCCCGCGCGGAAACGCTGAATGCCGCCAGGAGCAGCATGACGGCCGTTCGAATTTTGACATGCATGGTACTTTCCTCCCTGTGGAGTTGAGATATCCGCTGTCAGATGACCGCTGTCAAATGACGGGAAAAGGGGCAGCGTTGCGATGCGGCTCGGACTTCTCGGCGCATCAGTCAGGCTGCCTGAGTCTTAGGATCGTGCCAGGGATGGAGGAGCGCGCTCCGCGGGGAGCTGAAAGAGAAGCAGGGGATTGGCCGCAAGCCCGTCGTAGTATGGACTGAAGGGCGCCGCGGCGGGTCCGGGATGATAATCCCAGAGGGTGATTTCATCCTGCGGCTGGGAGGTGACGCAGTTGTGGCAACGGTGCGAGGTCCGGTCGCCGGAGCGATCGGCGGGCGCCGCGTGGCGCAGGTGATCTGTGGATTCGTCAACCAGGTGGCGGTATTCGGTGGTGAAGGCGGTAAACAGCAACAGAGCAAAGCAGGCCGTCAGCAATCTCTTGACCCTCCCGGTTGCCCTGCCAAGCCTGCCGCCGCTCATGTCTTGTTGAGTTTACAGCAGGGAAGAGGGAGAAACAAATCGCTCGGCCCTGGTTTTTGGACTTCTTATGAAGCGCGGCTTTCGATAGATTGTCTGGCGAACGGAGGGCATCGTGAACAGATACTTGAAGGGAAAGGCCATCGATCCCAGCCTAATCGTCGCGGGCATGTCAGCTGCCGACCTGGTCGACGAAACGTTTCTTGCCTTCAATGCCGGCCGATTGCGGGAAGCCTGCCGGCTCTTCACTGAAAGAATGCTGGAACCGGACGTGACGGTGGGCGTGGGCCTGACGGGCGCGCTGACTCCGGCGGGGCTGGGGCGTGCGGCGCTCATTCCGCTGATCGAGCACGGTTTCATTGACTGGATGGTCACGACCGGGGCCAATCTCTATCACGACACTCATTTCGGCATCGGGCTGAAAATGCATCGAGGCACTCCTCATATCAGCGATGTCGCGCTGCGCGAAGAGGGGATCGTGCGCATTTACGATATTTTCTTTGATTATCGGGTGCTGCTCTCCACTGATGCCTTCTACCGCGAAGTGATCTCAGCGGCGGAATTCCAGCGGCCGATGAGCACTGCGGAGTTTCACTTTCGCGTGGGCCGCTACGTGGCAGGGCGCGAACGAGCCCTGGGGCTGGAGCGCCGCTCCATCCTGGCCGCCGCTTACCACCATGCCGTCCCCATTTTTACTTCGTCCCCGGGCGACAGCTCCATCGGAATGAACGTGGCGGCCAAAGCGCTGGAGGGGAACAGGCTAATGTTCGATGTCAGTCTGGACGTCAACCAGAGCGCGGCGATAGTTCTGAACGCCAAACGGTCCGGTGGCAAGAGCGCCGTCTTCATCCTGGGCGGGGGATCCCCCAAGAATTTCATGCTGCAGACAGAGCCTCAGATTCAGGAAGTGCTGGGCATCGATGAGAAGGGGCATGATTACTTTCTGCAGGTCACCGACGCGCGCCCTGACACGGGCGGGCTTTCCGGCGCCACGCCCGCTGAGGCCGTCAGTTGGGGAAAAATCGACCCGGACCGATTGCCGGATGCTGTGGTCTGCTACCTGGACAGCACGATTGCGCTTCCTATTCTCGCTGCCTACGCACTAAGCCGGCACAAGAAGCGGACTTTGAAAAGGCTCGTGGATGGGCTCGATTCGATGATGGAGAAGCTGAAGGAGGAGTTTGCCAAGTCCGGAGGTGCGGATGCGAAGTTTGGCAAGCACCAGCAGTGATCATCGCTCTCCCCATTTGAGCTTCTCGCGCAGCACGTCGAAGTAATTCTTGTTCTCCGGGTGGATCAGGTTGACCGTGTTGGGTGAGCGGCTGACAGTCAATTCATCGCCCAGTTCCAGGGGGAAGCCGACCTGCCCATCAACCGTGAGCATGACTTCTTCGCCCTGGCGCAGGATCACGCGCACTGCGGTATTAAGGGAAATGACCAGCGGCCGGTGCGTGAGGGTGTGAGGACAAATCGGGGTCAGAATCAGGCATTCCAAATCCGGATAGACGACCGGACCCCCGGCCGCCAGGGAGTAAGCGGTCGAGCCGGTGGGGGTCGAAATGATCAACCCATCCGCCAGAAAGCTTCCGATGAACTGCCGGTTGTTGAAGGCTTCAAACTGGATGATCCGGGCCAGGGCGCCCTTGTTGATTACCACGTCGTTCAGAGCGGTATGCCGCTCCACGATTTTGCCCTTGCGCTTGACCGTCCCATCGATCATGCAGCGCGTATCGACGAAAAGCTTGTTTTCGATGACCCGGGTCAGCGCCGGATAAAGTTCGTCCAGCTTGATTTCGGTGAGGAACCCCAAAGACCCCAGGTTGACTGCCAGGATGGGGGTGCCACTGTCTTTCAGCGTTCGGGCGACAGCCAGGATTGTCCCATCACCGCCCAGCACCAGGATGGCCTGGACTCGAAACGGGAGTTTTTCCCTGGCGACCGCACGCACGCTGAAGTCAATGAGTTTCGCTGAGTCCGACTCGACGAGAATTGCCAGACCCCGCTCCTGCAGCCAGCGGATGACCTCAGCCAGGATGGGTCCCACTTCAGGCTTGAGCTTGGCGACAATTCCGATGGTGCGGATTCTCTTCATCGTCTTCTGCAGCGCTGGATTGCTGGTGTGGTGTCCAATAAATAACCGGACTGGGCCATCAGCGGCCAGCTTCTGCTGCCGAATGTTGACGGCTGA
>JACQGG010000248.1 GCA_016199665.1 Acidobacteriota bacterium
GGCGGAGAATGGGCAAACAATTTTGACATAATTCGGCTTCCGACGGTAAATTGGTTGTGTCTGCCCAGGCGCCTTCATGACTGACATGATACCCCATCCTCGAGTCACTCCCGTCCCCCCAGAAAGGAGCACCGCCTATTTTGGCTGGCCATCCCGTCTGTCGCCCGGGAACAGTCCCCGGATTGGGATGCGGCGATTCACTCTTGCGTTGTTGTCCGCATCGGGTTCTCATCTGCCGACGGACCGGCGCCCCAACCCGGGATTTGACTGGGAAGAGTGGCTGAACGCGGTCAGGAGGGATGAGCTGGGAGGACTCTTGGGGCACGCGTGTCTGACCGACGCCTGTTTTGCAGCGAATTTTCCGGAAGAGATCCAGATCCAGCTTGCACGGAGCTATTACGCAATTGCCGCCTGCAATCTGCGAGGGGCCAGAGAACTTGCGGCCGTTCTCAAAGCCTTGCATGAAAACGGAGTTCCCGTCCTGGTCCTGAAGGGGGCCCACCTTGCCGAAACCGTGTACCCTTCGCCGGGATGCCGTCCCTTCAGGGATACGGACCTGCTGGTGGATCCGGCCGGCTACTCCAGGGCGGCGGAAACCCTTGAAGAGATGGGCTACATTGCAATCAGCCGTCCGGACCCATCGGCAACGCCTTCCGTGGGCGTCACCCTGAACTCGTCGCTGTGGGGCCACCCGGGATCCGCCCGTCCCTGCCTGCATCTTCACTGGCACCTGTTAAATTCCGGCCAGCCCTTCGGCCTGGTCACGGCAGTCGACGACCGGAGATTGTGGGCGGATGCCGAATGCTTCAACCTGGAAGACACCGTGGCCTGCGGTGTGGGAGCGCATCATCTGCTGCTTCACCTGGCCGAGCATGCCGTCAAACATGCCTACGGGCGGCTGATTCTTCTGGCGGATCTGGCCGCCGTCATGGGGCGGCACGGGAAGGCCCTTCGATGGGCGACTCTGCTGGAGGATGCGCGGGCTTTTGGTATGCTCTCTTCGCTGTCGATTGCACTCCGTCTGGTGCAGCGCTACACGGCAGCCCGCGTGCCGCCGGAAGTCCTGCACGACCTGGCCCGCGTGCCGCTGACATTTGCAGAGAGGCGGTTCTTAAGCCGGTTTGAAGCTGATCGCACCAGCCCTTTGTGGTCGTACTGGATCTATGCCTCGCGTTGCGAAACATGGGCGGACCGGGCCCGGTTTCTGGGCCTGACACTGCGGCCCAGAAGGGATCGTCTGAGTCTGCAGCTCGGCGGCCCGGCGCGGTGGAGCCGCTACCTGGCAGGTTCCGTGCGCCAATTGCTGAGAAGCTTGCGCGCCTGACCGGCGGGTCATTCGTTTTGCCGCTCCCCGAGTTCAGCACCCTCTCTGCGCCGCCTCATTGCGTGTCTTCTTGTACAACACGGTTCCCAGGGAGAGTTCGCGAGGCGATACTTCCTCTCTGCGTTTTCTCCGCGCTCTCTGCGTCTCGGCGTTGAGAATGTTTGCTTGAAACCGATGTAGGTCTTCAACGCGGAGACGCAGAGAGCGCCGAGGAAGCGCAGAGAAAAGAAAGATTGCCTCGCAAACTTTTCATTTGGGCGGTTTTGTACAGCCAAAGAGGACTGCTTGAATCGGTCTTTCTTGGGTAACTGTGGCCAGCTACTTCAACCAAATAACCAATGCAATTATTGGCGCCGCAATCGAGGTCCATCGGGCTCTGGGACCTGGTTTGCTGGAATCCGCTTACCGGAGTGCCTGTGTCGGGAACTCGCCCTTCGCGGAATTCCGTTCTGCCGCCAGAGAGCACTACCGTTGAAATACAAGGGCATGCGCCTGAACTGCGGGTACCGTCTCGACCTCCTGGTGGCTGCAACAGTTGTGGTCGAAGTAAAATCGGTCGAGGTTCTAGCGCCCATTCACGCGGCGCAACTCTTAACATACCTGCGATTAGGAGGGTGGAAAATTGGGCTGCTGATTAACTTCAATGTGCCTGTCTTGAAACAGGGCATCTGGAGGAGAGTACTGGATCTGGCGGAATAATGTCATTCTCTGCGCCGCCTCCGCGCTCTCTGCGTCTCGGCGTTGAATTTTTTCATCGGCTAAAGCTAAAGCAATACTTCTCAACGCGGAGACGCGGAGGACGCAGAGGCGGCCTAGCGCGGCAGAGCCGCAACCAAATGGCCAACCGGATTACTGCAAATCGTCACAAGCTGGCAATAAACTGAGCATTAGCAGTGCAGAGGCTGTGCAGAGAGGGAAGGATTTGCGCTTCGCGGAGGAAGAAAGCCGCCTGCGTGAGATGTCTTACGGCATCCGGCGCTTTCGCGCGCCGCTGACTCGGGGGACAAGAGTGGTCGCAGGATCTCCAAAGAGCATCCAGCTCCGGCGAACATCGCTGTCGGTGGTTGCCGCTTTCGCTCTGGCCATCGCTTCTCCCAGGGTGGGGGGAGTATTTCCGAAGGAATTTCCGAAAAGGAGGCGCAGCACCGCCTGGTCCAGGTCCGATTGCGCGGGGACGGTGGTCAAACCCGAAGAAGCCCAAACCGCCACCGCGCCCCCCCTCCCGGCTTTCAGCAGCGCCTCGGCCATGCTTTCCGTGTAGACGTCGTGAAAGAACCCGTTCAAACAGGTCATAGAGAGCACGACCGGCAGTTTTGAACCATTCGCGAGGGTCGCCGCATCCTCGCCGCTAAAGAGGCCCCCCCGGCCCCACACCTCCACCGAGCCGTGGCCAAAATAGTTGACCAGCAACTGGCCTTCATTCAACCTTGCAAACAGATCTCTTCTGGCCCCGGCCATTTCATCCCGGGACACAAAACCCCGAAGCACGCTGATGTCGGACGGCATCAGGCTCTGCAGCCCGTCGCTGGCTCTCCCAAAATCGGAAAACTCATCGCTGCCGTCGCTGATCAGCAGCGCCCTGCCGGCCCACTCACCCGAGGGCGGCGTCTGCTCGTAGCCCACGATCTTGTCCACCATCCGCGAAGCCTCTTCCGGAGTGCGCGCCGGGAGCCGCCCCATCGCCAGCTCCGGCACGCCGTCCTCATCCAGGTCCGCGAACCAGTCGTCCGATGCCGTCTCCAAAAATGAGGTGTCCACCAGTCGGGTCGGAACCAGGTCAGAATCCCCCAGCCCGAGGAAGTCGCGCGGATCAAACGTGGCGTCCCCAACCAGCAGTACAAACCGGGGAGGCTTCGGCCACTGCGCGCTGGCCTGCGTAAGATAGTTCTTCAAGGCCCACGGCGTCTTTTCTCCGAAGCTGAACTCATCGTAGATGTCATCCACATTCACGACCGCCACGGAGA
>JACQGG010000029.1 GCA_016199665.1 Acidobacteriota bacterium
GGGCTCTGGAGAGCGTTGCCATGCGCCTTACTGGCCGCTTTGCCCCCCCATCCCCCCATCGGATCTTCTGGACTCTCCCTGGGATTCTTTAGTACTCTCTACCGTGAATCTTCGTGCGACTTCGCCCCGGGGCCTCCATGACAGGAAGAAGCTATGAAGCAATGTGGGGCGCAGGCAAGGGAGTGCTCGCCGGGTGTCCGCTCCCTCAGGGTTCTGAAATTTTTCAACGCCGGGAGGAATTCGAAAATGAACAGCGTCGGTTCATTGACGCCCGCCGCCCCATGCGGAACTGATTAGAGGCCGCGCATGGCGCTTAGAGTTCTGTTGGTGTTGCCGATACGCGAGGGTCATAACTACCAGGTCTCGCCTGACCTCGGCATTCTCTACCTGGGCACCGCACTGCAGTCGAAGGGGTTTGATGTCACGCTGCTGGATTGCCCAAAAGAGAAATTCACGTTTAGAGATTTCAAGTCTTTTGTCGAGCAGGGCCGTTTTGACGTCGTCGGATGCCGCTGTTACAGCCGCGACCACAACTACGTCAATCATCACCTGAATATCGTCAAACAGATAAATCCGGACACGCTGACGCTGGTCGGTGGGCCGCACCCCTCGGCCCTGCCGGAGTTTGTTCTGCAATCGATGCAGAGTCTGGATTTTGCCTGGAAAGCGGAAGCCGAGGACGGGCTGCCGCGGCTACTCTCGCTCTACTGCGCGCATGGCCGGGACCTGCCGGAGGAGCGGCTGCGACCGATCCCGGGACTGGTCTGGAAAAGCCGGAGGAATGGCGACATTATCGTAAACCCCAACGAACTGGGCGCCGACCTGGACAGCTTTGGAATCCCGGCCTGGGAACTTCTCAGGCCGGAAACTTACCCGGGCTTCATTTGGGATGAGTACTACCCCATTTACACCACTCGGGGATGCCCCTATCCGTGCACCTACTGCAATGCCCCCAGTCTATCCGGGCGAAGGATGCGCCACCGAAGCGTGGAACATGTCATTGCGGAGCTGACTCTGCTCAAGCAAAGGTACGGGGTCAAGCGCTTCAGCGTCATCGACGACGAATTCACCATGGACCGAAGGTACGCCGCCCGCCTCTGCCAGGCGATGATTGACGCCCGGCTGAATTTGAAATGGGATTGTCCCAACGGCGTGCGTCTCGACTCGCTATATCCCGATTTGCTGCAGCGCATGGAAGCAGCCGGTTGCGTGGCGCTCGCCGTGGGAATCGAATCAGGCAACGACCGCATCCAAAGTTTGATCAAGAAAAAAGTGACCGTGGCCAAGATCCGGGAGCGGGCTGCAATGATCGCCCACAGCAGCAACATCAAGCTGACGGGCTATTTTATGATTGGCTTCCTCGACGAGCAGGAGCACGAAATACGGGACACCCTCCGCCTCGCCCTGAGCCTGCCGCTGGTGCGCGCCAATTTCAATATTGTTATTCCGGTTCCGGGAACGGCGATTTTCGAGGAAGCGCTGCGCGAGGGAAGGCTCAAGCTGAACCAGATCAACTGGGACAATTGCGCCAGCGATAAGATCGCCTTTGAACGCAATCATGTCGATGCCGCCCGGCTGGTTCAACTGCAGAGCTATGCCCTCCTCCGGTTTTACGGGAGGCCGCGGATTCTGGCGTCGCTGGCCCGAGAAAGCTTCCGCAATCCAGAGATCATTCGCGCCAGCGTGCACAAGTTGAAGATGATTTTTGCAAGAAACGATTCTTCCTTCGTCCCGCAATATCTGCGGGAGGCCACTCCCTGAAAGCGTTCCACGTTTAGGCTAACCCAAGTTTGTCACCCAACCGCGACCGTCAGGGAGCGGCGGGGAATTTCAATGAGTTAGCGCGCCGCGTGCTTACGCGCGCGGCTCTGTGACGAAGTTGGCCTAAAGTCCTCTGGCGAAGTGCCGGGTTGGGTCTGCAAGCCTGACGGGACGCTCGCACCAGAAGGCCTCGCCATATTGGGTCCCGATGAGATTTCCGTAGTAGCGATGGGTCGATTCCAACCGGCCCAGGAAATCGGGATGACTTAGATAAGTTTGCGGTTCCGCCGATCCCAGGTCATGCAACTGCGATCCGTAGGCTGCCAGGGCGCGGCGCCCCTCCTGGTAGACCTCGCTGGTATCAACAACGAACGACGGAAAAAGCCGGCGGGGCAGATTGAAGAAGATGACTGCTTCCGGTCTGAAGCGTTCCTGGCCGGTGTCGACTCTGGCCAGACCGGACAAGTAAACAGCGTGCTGCACAAGCCGGCTGCAGGCGCCATGGTCGGGGTGCCCGGAATTGTCCTCGGGGTGATGCGTGAAGACCAGGCGCGGCCGGTATTTGCGCAGCGCTCCAACCACCGCCAGCCGGTTGGTCGGTTCGTCGCTTACGCCGCCGTCCGGAAGATTGAGATTTTCCCGCGAGGCCAGCCGCAGCACCTTTGCGGCCTCTGACGCCTCGCGCGCGCGAACATCGGGCCGGCCCCGGCTCGCCATCTCCCCTTGGGTCAAGTCGACAACGGCGGTCTGCCTCCCCTGTGCCGCAAAAACGAGCAAAGATCCCGCCATCCCCAGCTCCACGTCGTCCGGATGGGCTCCGATGGCCAAAATGTCAACGGTCATCGCAGCGCCAGGACATGCGAAAACTTTTCGCAGGGAGATAGCGCAAACAGGCGGTCAAGCAAAGCCGGCCCGTAGCGGGCATAAAAGCTGAGCAAATTGATCTTCCGCTCCTGCAACACCCGGCCGGGATACACCAAGTTGTGCAGATAGCCGGCCTGTGATTTCACCATTTGATCCTTCTCGGCGGCGGCGCGCAGCATTTTCCTCCGGGTCTTGTCCAACTGGTATTCGATCTTGCGGCGGGACATCTGCCAGGCGCTCGCCATGCTGGGATCGAGGCGGTTTGCCGTCTCAAAGAGAGAATCAAACAGCTCGCCCGCCATCCGGCTGCGCTCGCTCCACGCGGCTAATAGGGATGGATCCATTTTGCGCGCCGCCATCTTCTCCTGCAGGGCCTCAAGCGAGCAAAACAGATCGGTGACTTCAAGAGCATTTCGCTTCAGATAGCGGCAGGCGCGCGGGTCCAGCAGGGTCACGCTCAGCCGCGGCTGAACGACCGGCGCCCATCCGAAAACCGGCGTCAGCGCCTGTACTTGCGCAAAGTAGGCAATCTCCCCCGGGCCCCCGACGTAGATGACCGAAGGGAGAATCGAGTCCTGAATGATCGGCCGCAGAAGGGCCGAGGGACTGAAGCGCTCGCAGTGTTCGCTGATCTCGCGGATCAACTCTTTCGGAGTCCATCGCACGTCGGCAGCCGCAAAGGCGCCGTTGGACCTTCGAATGGCGCGCCGCCCGGAGGAATTGACGTAAAACAACAGCGTGTAATCCCGCTCCCAGTGCACCTGAGGCTCAAAGCCGGCGGCGGAGAGCTCCTGCGCACGCGCCAGAAGCATTTCACATATGGAGTCGGCCTGTTCCACCGCCCTGATGTAGTGGTTGGCAGAGAGCCTGCGGACGGCGGCATCGCTCGCGTCCACTAGCACCAGGCCGGTGTGCCCCAACACTCGGGACAGCAGGCGGGCAAACGCTTCCGCCAGGCTGCTCGTTCCGTCGTACGACGCCCGCACCCAATGCAGAACCTGCTGGCCGTGCTCGGCGTCTTTTAAAGTTTCCTCCAAAAGATGAAACAGGCGCGGATGCTTTCCAAATTCCCGCTGCGCCGCAGTGAGAGGATTTGATTCCAGCCCATCCAACCGGAAATGGTGCAGGTTCCCATCGCGATCTGCGAAGCTTGTCCGCCGGATCTCTTCGAAATCATGATCTTCGGACGCCACCCAGAAAACGGGAACCACATTGAAGCCTGCTTCGCCCAGCTTCCTTGCGAGCAGAACGGCAGTGATTGCCTTATAAAAGGTTAATGCGGGACCTCCAAAGAGGCCGGCCTGTTGACCGGTTACCAGTGCCAGCGTCGGCTTCTCAGCGAGTTTCGCCGCATTATCCAGCGCCACGGCGCTGTTCCCGATGCGCCGATTGAAACTCTGCAAGGCGTCGGAGATTTCGCTGCGCGGAAATTCCAGATTTTTCCGGTGGCCTGCCAGATCCTGCAGCGCCGAGCAGCCGCGGTGATAGGCGCCATAGAACCGCTCCGCTGAATTAGAGCCTATCAACTCCAAGAACAGCTTTGGATGGCCCGGGATCAGAGAATAGTCCAGCGAAGAATGGTTCATGAATGCCGGGCGGACATTTCGCTCAGGCCCGCGCGCTTCCACTGGAGCAGCCGTTCTTCCTTCATAGGCTCAATTTAAAGATGTACGGCGCGCACGTCAAAAAAATCTTTCGCAAAGCGACCGCCATCCAGGTTCTGTCTTCATGAAAGCCAATCTCACAAGGAGGAGATATGAAACAAAAGTTGCAATGTCTGGCGCTGATGCTCACCCTGGTGGCGGTCGTCGCCGCCCTGGCGCCCGCCCTTCATGCCGCCGAAGGGCCGGCGACGGCGGATAAGGTGAACATCAATACCGCCGACGCTGAGCAGTTGGCCACCCTTCCCGGGGTCGGACCGGCGACGGCGAAAAGGATTGTGGAGTTTCGCGCCCAAAGCGGCCCCTTCAAGCGCCTTGAGGACCTGATGGCGGTCAAGGGAATCGGGGAGAAGAAATTCCTCAAACTCAAAGATCGGCTGACGCTGTAGCTGCCGGGCGCCGGAAACCCCCGGAGGCATCACTTCCGGGGGCTTTCACCCAGTCAGATTCGATTTTTTCGTTGAACGTCAAACTTGGACAGCCTGAGTTTCTGAGGCCGATCAGCCGCCTCTAGAGCCTCCGAAACTCAATCTCTCGACTGTCCCCCCCAATGTCTGTAAATCGAACTGCCCACCCCTTGCCCGACCGGTGCTGGAGCTTGTCCGCCCATTCAACAACCACCACGGCTTCTTCGGAAAGAATCTCGTCGATGCCAATACTCTCCAAGTCCCGACGTGAGTCCAGGCGGTACAAGTCGACATGATACACGGGCAGACGCCCCCGGTAGATATTGACCAGGGTAAAAGATGGGCTCCGGACCTGTTCTGGCTCGGCTACGCCCAGGCCGACAGCCAGTCCTCGAACGAAGGTGGTCTTACCTGCCCCCAGGTCGCCGTACAGAAGCACCACGCACGGCGACTGGAGCGTCTGGCCAAAATCCTCCGCCAGCTTCGAAGTGTCACGCTCGGACAAAGTGACGACTTTACCTGGAGGCCATGCGTCTCTCATCGGCTTCCCGCTGTTGGCTTCTGCAAGACCGCGACGTTTGATGTCCGACGTTCAAGGTTCCAGATTTCCGGTCCGGTTTTCGACGTTCAACGTCCAACACTCAAGCTTGGAGGCCCGTGTTTCAGAACTAAATTTTCCTTTTACTGCAACAAGTTAACCATAAAGATCTAATATGAAACATCCACCGCTGAATGTCACATCTTGAACGTCGTCGAACGTTGAACTCCCGGGCGTCGCGCGATCGAAAACGTGCAGCCCGAAACCTGAGCTTAACAAACCCGTCAGGCCCGCGGAAATTTCAGAACTTCAGGAAGAAAGCGAATAATGTCGCCTGCCATGAGCGACTCTTGTCCCAATTGGGACATGGCCGCGTCGCCGGCGGCGCCGTGCAGGTAGACAGCCGCAGCTACGGCGTCATGCAGAGACGGGTCCATCTGATGCAAGGTGCGCGCCACAAAAGCGGCAATAATCCCGGTGAGCGCGTCACCGCTGCCCGCCGTGGCCATCCCTGGATTTCCCGTCGAATTGACCCAAACCTCACCCCGCGGATCACTCACCATCGAGCGAAACCCTTTCAGTACCAGATAACAGTCGTGCCGCCGGGGAAAGTCAGCGGCAAGGGCAAGCCGTTCGGCAAACACCTGGGGGGCGCTTCTGTTGACCAGCCGGCCCATTTCCCCCAGATGAGGGGTCAGGACCAGAGGCGATATTGATTTCCAAGGGTGCTTTAGCAAGGCCAAGGCGTTGACGGCGTCGGCGTCGGCAACGACAGGGACGGAGGAATTGCTGACGACTTCCCAGACAGCCGAAACCGCCCCGGACCCGGTACCCAACCCCGGGCCGATGGCCACAACATCGAAGTCTTCCAGCAAGCGGAGTATCTGCTTGCCCGCAGAAGGCGCCAAAGCGCCCTGCGCCGTGCTGGCCAGCCCCGCCGTCATCAATTCCGGAGGCGCCGCGGCCATCACCGCGTCCTGAATTGTGGACGGAACCGCCAGCGTCACCAGACCTGCTCCCGAACGCAGCGCCGCGTGGCCCGCCAGGATTGCGGCGCCCGACTTCCCGCGGGATCCGGACACAATCAGAATTTTTCCGAAGTCTCCCTTGTGGGAGAAGGGAGGCCTCCCCTTCTGAAAGGGTGCAAGCAGGTCCCGGGTCATCAGAGAAAAGGGCGAGCCGGATTGCTCGACCAGCTCTGGAGGCGATCCGATCGATGCTACCACCATTTCTCCGACGGCAGAAGCGTTGGGCCCCAGCACCATGCCGATTTTGGGGGCAGTGAAGGTCACCGTCAGCGTCGCCTGAACGCAAAGCGATGCGGTCGCGACATCGTCAGACAGCAATCCCGACGGTACGTCCACCGAAACGACAGGAAGTCCCAAAGCGTTTATCGACTGCGCAATGAACAGCAAAAAGCCGTCCAGCGGTTTGGAGATGCCCGTCCCCA
>JACQGG010000257.1 GCA_016199665.1 Acidobacteriota bacterium
TCAGATCGATTCCAGTTGGAGGTTGGCGTCGGCCGTGAGCCGAAGATCGGCAAACTGGCCGCGCTCAAACTTTGGAAAGGCGGCGGCGGCGATCATGGCGGCATTATCGGTCGTGTAGCAGGGACTTGGATAGTAGACCGCCGCGCCGAGAGGCTCAAACCACTCCTTGAATGTTTTTCGCAAAAGACGGTTGCAGGCAACCCCTCCCGTCAGCAGCACGCTGCGTGCGGGAAACTGGTGCAGCGCAGAACGCGTGCGCTTTGCCAGCGTCTGTACGATGGCGTTTTGAAAGCTGGCCACCAGGTCGATCACCGGCTGCGGCACGGCCGAGAAATCTGTCACGGGCAAGATGGAGTGTTGTCGAATGTGCCGCAAAGCGGCCGTCTTGAAGCCGCTGAAGCTGAAATCGAGCGCTCCATCGCTGATTTTCGGCATCGAAAAACTGAAGGCGTTCGTGGTCCCGCGCTCGGAAAGCCGGTCGATAATCGGTCCGCCCGGATAGCCCAGACCGACCGCCTTGGAAAGCTTGTCCAGCGCCTCGCCTGCCGCATCATCGCGAGTTCGGGCCACCCGCCGGTATTCTTCCATTCTCGGAATCCAGTAGAGACTGGTATGTCCGCCTGAGACAATCAGACCCAGGGCGGGAAACTCAATGGTTTCGTGTTCGATCAGGGGCGAAAACAAGTGACCTTCAAGATGATTGACGGCGACCAGAGGGCGTTCCAGCGCGTAGGCCAGAGTCTTGGCAAAGGAGACGCCCACCAGCAGGGATCCGATCAGGCCCGGCCCCTGAGTCACTGCCAGCCCGTCGATCTGCTCCAGTTGAACCTGCGCCGCCTCCAGCGCCGCCTGAACGATGACGGCAATCTGTCTTACGTGCTCGCGCGATGCAAGTTCTGGAACCACTCCGCCGTAGGGACGGTGAAGGGCGACCTGGCTGCTTACAACGTTGGAAAGGACATCGCGGCGATCCTGCACGACCGCAACGGCCGTCTCATCGCAACTGGTCTCGATGGCCAAAATGCGCATGGGATCAGGGGCATCACCGGGAGGACATGAAAACGGGGAACAGGGATCCGGGCTTCACTGCGCCGTCTCGACGTTCATTTCCGCGAGCGCTCTGAGCGAGGCCGAGTACGGAAAGCGGGCGATGCCCCGCTCCGTGATGATGGCGGAGACATATTCTGCCGGGGTGACGTCAAACGCAGGGTTGCGGGCCTCGACTGAATCGGGAGCAATGCGGCGCCCTTGCAGCTCCAGCACCTCGCTCATATTTCGCTCCTCGATAGGAATCGCCTCGCCGCTGGGCGTGCCGAAATCAATCGTTGACATCGGGGCGGCCACATAAAAGGGAATTCCATGGGCCCTGGCCAGAATGGCCACCGAATAAGTCCCGATCTTGTTGGCGACGTCGCCGTTGGCAGCGATGCGATCGGCCCCGACAATAACCGCCTGCACGCGGTCGGTTTTCATGATATGGCCGGCCATGTTATCGGTGATCAGAGTGACCGGAATCCGGTCCTTCATTAATTCCCAGGCGGTCAGCCGGGCGCCCTGCAGAAAGGGGCGGGTTTCGTCGGCCAGCACATGAATGGACTTTCCCGCGTTGACCGCGGCGCGTATGACCCCCAGCGCCGTGCCAAAGCCCGCGGTGGCGAGAGCCCCCGCGTTGCAATGTGTCAGCACTGTGGCCTGGTCGGGCAGCAGCGCCTGTCCATGAGAACCGATGCGCTGGTTGATCTCAATATCTTCCCGGTAAATTCCGATTGCCTCTTTGCGCAGCGCTTCCTGAATCTCGGGAAGACGCAGATGGCGGCAGGCGCGGTAGGCCCGGCGCATTCGCTCAATGGCCCAGAACAGGTTCACAGCCGTGGGACGCGTCTTGCTCAGCGCGTCGCAGATGGCGTCTACTCTTGCGTCTAACTCCTGGCCGGACGCGGCGCTCAGATTCCTCACTCCCAAGGCGACGCCCATGGCCGCAGCGACGCCGATGGCCGGCGCGCCCCGGATCACCATCGTCCGGATTGCTTCAGCGACCTGCTCATAGGTCTGGCAGTTTTGATAGATTTCCTGCGCGGGCAGAAGCCGCTGGTCGATCATGACGACGCCCTGATCAGTCCATTCGATGGTTCGAATCATTGGTTTCCAATCCTTCTTTGGTAACTTCTCCCGGCTTCCGGATCGCGACGGCACTCCCCGCTCCTTGACCTCACCCCGCAAGCCCCATCCGCAAATGGCAAGGGATTTCGGACGCTCTACACCAGCTTAGCGCGTTGTATGAGGGACGTGAAATGAAATTGAGGCAAGACATGCGCCGATCACCGAGCCGCGCGCCTAAGCAAGCGGCGCGCTAACTCATTGAAATGGCGCGCCGCTCCCTGCCGGTCGCGGTTCGGTGGCGAACTCGGGCTAACGCTGGAGGCGGTGAGCGCTTGTGGCCATAGTCTGTTTTTCTCTGTATGGGCCCAGCCTGTTCGACATTCTAAATTTGAACCCTGTAAGATGATGCGCGATGGCCCGAGTTTCGCTGAAATCGTTCCTGCTCTGGTGCGCCACGTTTCTGCTGGCGCTGCTGGCGGCGATGTTTCTGTCGGCCAGGACCGGGTCGGTTGGCATGTCCCTGTCCCAGTTTCTGGGTATTCTTTTCGGCGACAAAACGGACCGTTCTCTGTACGAGATCGTTTGGTTGGTTCGTATCCCCCGCGTTTATCTGTCCGCCCTCGTGGGGGGGGCGCTGGCCATCGCCGGCGCAGTCTTCCAGTCCTTGCTTCGAAATCCCCTGGCGGAGCCGTTTGTCCTCGGGGTCTCCAGCGGTGCCAGCTTCGGGGCCATTGCCTCGTCGTTTCTGCTCTGGTATGGCTGGGCAACGCCGCAAGCCATGGTTTATCTGAGGCCGGCGGCTGCATTTGGCGGCGCCCTGGCGACCATCTCAATCGTCTATGCCATGGCGGGCGCGGTGCGCGGGATTTCATCCAACCGGCTGCTGCTGGCAGGCGTTGTGATCTCTTCCTTTCTTTACTCCATAAACATCTTCCTGCTCACCTTCCTGCGTCAAGCGGACGTGCAGAGCGTTTTTTTTTGGATCATTGGGGACTTGAGCCAGCCGACTAGAGGGATGGGAGTTGTCGTGGCAGCCGTGTTCATCGGTTTTTTTGCCTTGCTGCTGCAGGCGCGTGAGTTGAATCTCCTGGCCGTTTCCGAGCAGGACGCGGACGCGCTTGGAGTCGCCGTAGGGCGCGTCAAGTTGACGATCTACCTTTCGGCGTCGCTCATGACCGGGGTCGTTGTTTCCGTCAGCGGCAGCATCGGATACGTGGGCCTGCTGGTGCCGCACATGGTGCGCTTTGCCGTGGGAAGTGACCACCGCTTGATCTTGCCGGCCTGCCTCTTTGGAGGAGCCATTTTTACCATGATCGCCGACACTGCGGCTCGCACGTTGATGTCCCCGCTGGAACTGCCCGTGGGCGTTGTGACGGCTGTGGTCGGCGCCCCTTTTTTCATCTATCTGCTCCGCAGGCGAAGCCGATGAGCGGCGTACTGCAGGCAGCCAACCTTTGTTTTCAATATCCGGGGGCGAAGCGGCTCGCGGTGAAGGACTTTTCGCTGACTCTTGACAGAGGCGATTTTGTCGGCATCGTTGGTCCGAACGGCTCGGGTAAATCGACGCTGCTGCGTCTATTGTACGGCGCCCTCACTCCCGATTCCGGACGGGTTCTCCTGCATGACCGGCGGCTGCGGGAGTGGCCGAGGAAGGCAATCGCGCGAAAGATTGCCGTGGTAGGGCAGGAGCCGTTCTGGAACTTTCCCATCACGGTCCATGATTTCGTGCTGCAGGGAAGATATCCGCATTTGGGACGATTTGGCTTTGAGACTGAACCGGACATCCAGAACGTGGAAGCGGCACTGAAAAAGGTCCAGTTGGTTGACCTTGCGGAGCGCCAAGTGTACCAGCTTAGCGCGGGCGAGCGGCAGCGCATGCTGCTGGCCCGCGCGCTGGCGCAGGACCCGGAGATCTTCATGCTGGATGAACCGACGGCCAACCTGGATCTGCGCTACCAGGTGGAGATGCTGGATCTGATGCGCCAGTTACAGCGGGAACTGGGATTTGCCGTGCTGCTGATCAGCCACGAAGTGAGCCTGATTGTCAACTTTGTGAAGCGGATGGTTCTATTCAAGGCAGGCAGTGCGCTGGCGGAAGGGCCCCCGGAGAGGGTCGTGACCCCCCAGAATTTCGAAGCGCTTTTTGAGGTTCCATTTCAACTGCACACCGTGGGAGAGCGGCCTAAGCGATACTGGATCCTGCCGTCGCTGAAGGGAGACTCCCATTAGGTTAGTCGCGGGTCGAATCCGAGTCCGGTTTCTGGGCTTGCCATTCAATGATCGCATCCCGGACGCGCTGCAGCATGGCTCCTTCCCGCAAAACTTGCGGCGGATCGGCGCGGATATCCAGGATCGTGGATGGACGGTTGTGCGGCAGCTTGCCGAAGTCCAGGAACAGGTCCACTTGTCCTGCAAACTGGCGGTACGCCTCGTCCGGGTCCAAGATGGGGGTTTCACCGCTCAGGTTTGCGCTGGTGGAAATAAGCGGCGCGTCAGTTATCCGGAGAAAATCGCGCAGGAAGGTCCACCGCGGGCAGCGAATTCCAATGGAGTCGCTCCCAGGGAACGGCGGCGCGCCGGGGTCCTTTTCAAAAATCATCGTGATGGGTCCCGGCCAGAGCCTCCTGCCAAGAAATGAGAAAGGCTGCGGAACTTTGGAGACCAGCCGGGTCGCGTCCATCGGATCCCGAATCAGCACCAGATAAACCTGGGAGTCCTTTCGGCGCTTAATTTCCGAGAGTCTTTTGACGGCGCTTTCCAGGAATGGGTCGCACCCCAGACCGTAGATGGTATCGGTTGGATAGAGCAGGATGCCGCCGGAGTGAACCACGGCGGCAGCCTCGCGGAGCGCTTCCATCCGATCGGTCTCAGACAGACGTAATCTTTTCATGCGATATAATCAAGGTAAATGCGCCCAGAGATTATATCCAGCCCTCAGAACCCCCGCATTAAGCATTTGCGCCGGCTGCGCCGGCGCCAGAGTTGCGAAGAAGACTGCTTTGTGGTGGAAGGAAGGACGCTCATCCAGGAGGCATTGGCCAGTGGATGGGAAATCGAGTCTCTCTACTCCACCCAAGGCAATGACAGCGGCATCGGCGCAGCTCCCTGCTTTCAGGTTTCCCCGCAGGTACTGCAGTCGATCAGCACGCTCCAGCAGGCTCCCGGACTTTTGGCCGTCGCCAGAAAACGCCTGTTCGCCCTGGACTGCGTTGCCCTGGGGCGCTGCTCGCTGCTACTGGATGGAATTCAAGATCCCGGGAACGTTGGCACGCTGCTTCGCTCTGCGGCAGCCTTTGGAGTCCAGGGGGTTCTGGCTGCACCCGGCACGGCGCACTTCTACAATCCCAAGGTCGTTCGCGCCGCGATGGGGGCCCTGTTTCACCTGCAATTGTGCGAAAAAGTAGAACCCCACGAGATCCGCCTTCTGCTGCAAAGCCGGCAGGTACAATTGCTCATAGCCGACAGCAAGTCCGGTGAGGATCCAAAGGATTTGCCGTTGGATCGCAGGTATATGCTGGTGTTGGGGCACGAGACGCTTGGCGCTTCTGCGCAGTGGCTGGAGATGTCGCACCGCCGGGTCCGCATCCGGCTCGCGCCCGCAGTTGAATCCCTGAATGTTGCCGTGGCCGGCTCCATATTGTTGTACGAATTGGCCGCTCGCTGTGCCCCATGACCTCGTCACTGTTTCCCGATGCGGCGCCGCCCGACCTGAAACCGGCAGCTCCTTTGGCCGAACGAATGCGTCCCGAGACGCTCGAGGAATTCGTGGGGCAGCCGCATCTGATCGGCCAGGGCCGGATCCTGCGCCAGCTTATTGAAACAGACCAGCTCAGTTCGGCCATCTTCTGGGGGCCCCCAGGCGTGGGAAAAACAACTCTGGCTCGAATTATCGCCAACTCCACGCGCGCCAGTTTCATCTCCATCAGCGCCGTCCTTTCGGGAGTCAAGGAAGTGAAGGCAATCATCGAACAGGCTGCATACCGGCGTCGCGAGCAGGGTCGGCGCACGCTGCTCTTTGTGGATGAGATCCACCGCTTCAACAAAGCGCAGCAGGACGCGTTCCTGCCGCACGTGGAGAAGGGAACGATCATCCTGATTGGGGCCACAACGGAAAACCCGTCGTTCGAAGTCATCGCGGCGCTGCTCTCCCGCTCAAAAGTATTCGTCCTGAACGCTCTCTCCGTGGAAGAGATCCAGCAGCTTGTGCGTCGGGCGGTCTCATCGCCGCGAGGGCTCGCCGCCCGAAAGATTGAAGTCACCGACGAGGTGCTGCGCCTGATCGCCCAGTATGCGAACGGGGACGCCCGGGCGGCCCTCAACACGCTGGAGCTGGCGGTCGCGCTTGCGGCGCCGCGGGAGGGGCGGCTGTCGGGCGGCCCGATTTGTCTCGATGCCGCCCTTGTCAAGGAAGCGCTCCAGCAAAAGACGCTTTTGTACGACAAGGCCGGCGAGGAACATTTTAATTTGATTTCGGCGCTGCACAAGTCGATGCGCAACAGCGATCCGCACGCCAGCTTATACTGGCTGGCGCGAATGCTGGAGGCAGGCGAAGACCCTCTGTACATTGCCCGCCGCGTGATCCGTTTCGCCTCGGAGGATGTGGGCCTGGCCGATCCTGTAGGTCTGCGCACCGCGCTGGATGCGGCGCAGGCCGTAGCACTGCTTGGAATGCCAGAATGCGCTCTGGCGCTGGCGCAGGCAGTGGTCTACCTGGCGCTGGCTGCCAAATCGAACTCCCTGTACACGGCTTATGCGGCGGTGCAGCAGGACCTCCAGACCACCAGCAACGACCCGGTCCCCCTTCACCTGCGCAACGCACCGACCGGACTGATGAAGGAACTCGGTTATGGAAAGGGTTATCGCTACGCCCATGACGAGGAGCAACGCGTCGCTGACATGCTGTGCCTGCCCGAATCGCTGGCAGGCCGCATCTACTATCGGCCGAGCGACCAGGGAACGGAAAAGATCTTGGCCGAATGGATGGAAGGCTGGGCAAAACGTGGCCGCGAATGAACGCAGCCGCGAATGAACGCGCAGTGGGGGGAATCAACGAAAAGGGATGCCAGACGCGCCGCGAATGAACGGCAACGAACGGGCTGTTCGTGTTTATCTGCTGGCTGCGTTCATTCGCGTTTATTCGCGGCTGCGTTTATTCGCGGCTGTGTTCATTCGCGGCTGCGTTCATTCGCGTTCATTCGCGGCTGCGTTTATTCGCGGCTCA
>JACQGG010000253.1 GCA_016199665.1 Acidobacteriota bacterium
CCGCCAAGTCGTTGTCTGATTTCGTGAAAATCGGGTCGCTAGGTAGTTCGCGGCCCGTCTGTCATGAGAGAGAGGACATGCTGCAATATAAGTGCGCGTCCACTTTGCGTCCCGATACCGGGGAAACAAACAAAAACCGCATCCTTGCTGAGATCGGTCCGGAGCTCCCGCCGTTTGCCCCCGGCGGGGCATTCATGTTTTGCTTCCGGCGAATTCCGCGGCCTTTCGCTTCTCCTTCAGTAAGCATGGTCTGGTTTGGAAGCCGGGCGGAGGGAGATCTGTGGCTTCAGCAGAGGCGCGTCCATGACTACCTGTCCGGAACAACCGAAGAGTTTGCAGAAGCGCTGCAATCTCGAAAAGAGCCGGCCGCAGATCCAAGCCGGCAGCAGTTTGGCCCGGCCTCCGGGTTCTGGGTGAGCCACCCGCGAAACCCGGGCGCTGTCCTGGTCTCGCTCCTGCTGCTCGCGCTGGCGTTCTTTTCCTGGAGCTATGCCGACTTCTTCGGGCCGGACGCAGTCTATTATTTTGCGCGGAGGATCACCACCGGGTCTGATTTCGTGCGCGCCCTTTCCGGCCTTGATGACCGCGGTCACTTCCGGCCGATGGGCATGGTATTGTTCAGCTATGTTTTTTTTCCGTTGTTCAGATATAACCCCGTGGGCCACCATCTCTTCCCGTTGTTTTTTCACACAGCCAACGCCATCCTTGTGTATGGGCTGGCCCGCCGTCTGCTGGGCCATCATGTCGGCGCTCTGGGAGCCACTCTGTTTTTCGCCTTGCACAGGATCAACTTTTTTGTCACCCACGGCATCACGTTCACGCCCGACTTCACCGGTGTTTTCTTCATCCTGGCGGCGCTGCTCTGCTACCTGAAGGGAGCGGAAAACCGCCGCTACCGGGCCGCTTCCCTGGCGCTCTGGATGGGCGCCCTGCTGAGCAAGGAAGTAGCGATTGTTTTCCCGGCAATTCTTTTTTGCTATGAGTTCCTGTGTTCGCCAGAAGAGAGCGGGTGGAGCCGCTTCCGTCTGGGCGTGCGCCGGACGCTTTGGTTCTGGATCCTGGCAGTCGCGTTTGCCGGCTTGATCGCGACACTCCCCGGAGACGGGCTGCATCCGGACGCAGCCGGCCATCCCGATGCCGCCACCGGGCCGCTTGCCGCGCTGGCTCCGAAGATCAAGTACCTCTGGTGGGGGCTGAACCTGGCTCAGGGGACGGGACTGACTCGGCTGCTGGGAAAGAATCTTGGAATCGAGGCGGCGCCGATCCGGCAAGCGTTTCCCCATCACACATCGCTGGCTGCGCTGCTTTTATTGCCGTTCATGGCCGCCTTCGTGCTGTTTGTGCTGCGCGCGCTCATCCGGCGCGACAAGACAGTGGTCTTCGGAATCGCGTATTTTCTCTTTGCGCTCATCCCGGTCCTGCCGCTGACCGGCCAAGTCATGCAGCACAATCTTTATTTCCCCCTGTTTGGCGCGGCATTGCTCTTTGGACTTTTTGCGCTCCATATTTTCCACAGTCGCTACTCCATCATGCTGTGCCCCCTGATTGTCGCTTTTCTATTCAGTACCGGCACAGGGGTCGTAAACAGTCGGATCAACTCATGGCCGGTTGTGGCCGCGCGCGCCTCGGCCGACTCTCTGCAGCAGTTCCGTTCGGCAGTCGACGAAAGCTTGAATTGCTCAACCACGGCGGTTTTGATAGCAAAGACAGGACAGCCGGACTTCCTCTGGTACACCGATGGAGGCAACCTGTTCCGTGTTTTTGGACCGTGTCCTTACTTGAGCGTTTACTTCGAAGATCTCGGCCAGAGGCCGGCGACGTCTACTGTAATCCGGGTCCAGCTCCGACTGGAGCCCCCATCCTGACCGAAGATTTCCCTTCCCGGCGGTGGCGGTCAAGGTCGTTTTGCATCGGAAAGCAGCTATGGCTTAACAGGGAGATCTCGGGAGAACTTCAACCACGAGCAACCCTCACTTTGCGGATGGCGCCCCCTGCGGGGGAGGATTGCCGGGGCAGAGAGGATCGTTGTAGGATTCCCGCGAAGCGAACGACGGGTTGTAAAACGCCATGCCCTCATACCTGAGATACTGCCCGGCGATCGCTTCAAGGATTCCGTCTGCGCTCTGCTCATCGGGTCTTGGCCCTAAATTCGGCCAGCCCATCAGGCCTTCCGTGGGGATGATCTCTATCGGCGCCGGCGCCGTATTCCCACAGGGCCCCGCAGCCGGTGCGTTCTTGACCGCTGTCTGGCGCGCACTCGAAGGAGTTGATCCCACAGGGTCAGAAGCCGGCGCCGCCTCGGGTTCTTTGTCTCCAGGAACTCTGAAAGTCCGCAAGCCCTGATCTCCCGGTGCCGCACGGGGGAATGAGTTCGTCAACAGTTCCATGCTGAGGCGAGGCACCCCGGGCTGGCCCGGGACCGGAGGACCGGCAATTATTTCAGTATCCAGACCGGATGGATCAACAAATCGAAGCGGGTTGGCCCGTGCATACAGATAAGGATTCGTAGATCCCGGATTGAGCAGGTCCACTCCCAGGGGATCTCTGGACAGGAATCTGCCCGTTGTGCCGTCGTACCAGCGCGCCCGCGCGTAATACAGACTTGTGGAAGGTTCCCGCATCACCCCGTAAGCCCCGACATAAGTAAACGGGTTATCCGTGCTCCCTGTCGCGGCCGTCAGTTGTCCATACGCGGTGTAGGCGTAGCTGTCGGTTACAGCGGCAGCATCGTCGGTCAAAAACAGTGTCGAACCGATCTCATCGTAATGGTAGAAGCGGCGGGCATGGGTCCCTGCTTCCAGGCTGTAAAGCAGCAACCCGCCAGGGGTGTGCACGTAATATCGAGTCACGCTCTCTCCGTCCTTTACTACAGAGATCGAGGGCAGGCCCAGCCCGTAGTTCCAGAGATAATTGCGCGCTGTCTCCGCCTGAGCGCGCGTCAGTCGGCTGCCCAGGGCGTCGTAGGTGAAACTCACGCCGCTTTGCCCTTCCGTGTAGGACGTCAGCCGTGACGCCAGATCCCACCGGTAGGTTCGCCCTCCGCCCGCGGTGAGCCTTCCCATCGCGTCATAGCTGTAGCCTGCAATCTGGTCCGCATCGTTGTAGGTCTGAGGCCGAGTCGCCTGGACCGGCGCCGCCTCCAGCGGAACGTCCCGGATGGCCTCTTCGATCTGCCCGGCTGCGTCCCGTGTCAGCGCAATTGACGACAGCGTGGCCGGCCCGCCGCTCTCCACGATCCGGGTCAGCCGGTCCGCAGCGTCGTAACTGTACGCGGTCACCACGCCGTTGGGACGCGCAATCCCGGTCAGCCTCCATGCATCGTCATAGCTCAGACGGGTCGTCGCTCCGGCCCAGTCGCTCACCGATACGACCCGGTTGCGCCTGTCGTACCCGTAGCTGACCGTCTTACCCGCTTCAAACGTCAACGACGCAATCCGTCCTCCCGCATCCCGCCCGAGGCTCAACCCGTTGCTGCCAACCACCCGGTTGGCGTCGTCATAGGCCAGCGCAACGCCGGTGGCCGAGGTCAGCCGGTCGGCGTCGTCATAGGCGTAGGCCAGGGCGGTTGCATCGGAATAGGCCAGATTGACGGGTAAACCCACCGCATCGTAGCCGACATCCAGCGCGCTGAGCGGCAATTCGATCCGGTTGACGCGATGGCGGCTGTCATAGTTGAGTCGCGTCGTAGCCAAAAGTCGTCGCGTTGCCCGCCCCATCCCGAACCGAGGCCGTTGTCCTATCGCCGTTGTAGCTGTAAGAGGTCACGCCCCCAGCCGGGTTGGTCGCGGTGAGCACCTGGCCGCGGCTGTTGTAAGAATAACTCCAGGTCTTGCCCCCGCGATCGACTCGGCGGATGATGTTTCCCCGGCTGTCGTAGCTGTACTGCTGGCTTGTGGCATCCGGATAGTCGATCCGGGTCAGGTCATAGAATGTGAACCCCTCCTGAGCCTGCGCCGTGTAGCTGTATTTCCAGCTCTTCCCCTCGTTGTCGGTCCGTGAGGCCACCTTGCCGGACGCCGCGTCATAAGTGAGCGCGCTGCGGTCGCCCAGCCGGTCTGCCGTCACCGTCCTGCGATTCTGAGCGTCGTACTCAAAAGAGCTGCTTTTGCCTGCCGCGTCCGTATAGCGGGTCAGCCGCTTGAGAATGTTGAACGTATGGACCGTCGTGTTCCCCAGTGGATCGGTCATGGTGGTGACGCCGGCGCCCCCGCTGGATGTATAGGCAAAGCGCGTCGTGTTGCCCAGGCCGTCGGCCTGGCTTGCCACCCTCAGATCGGCTCCGTAGGTATTGCGCACAACGGCGTTGCCCAACGGACGCGTCGCCGCCTCAAGGCGCGAGTCTGTGTTGTACTGGTAGCGGGTCTGCTTTCCCCGCGCGTCGGTGAACGCCGCCTGCTGGGCCCCGCTGTAACTGAATTCGATGGATCGGCCCGACGGGTCGGTCACTTTGACCAGCCGCGGTTTTCCTCCCGACGCTTCATAGGCAAAATCCAGCGCCCGTCCCAACCCGTCGGCCACGCGCGCCAGCGTCCCGTCCGGGTTATAGGTAAGTGTGTGCGTGTTGCCGTTGCGGTCCTGGATGGCCGCAACCGGTTGAATGCCCGGCAGATTGTCGAACAGGCAAATCATCTCGGTCTCCGGGTCCATCAGCTTCAGCCGCGTCCCTTCCTCGACAAGCTGGAAGGCCGTGCCGCGATACTTGGCCGGCGCCGGCGTCATTGACCAGGCGTTTGCCGTCTTCCTGAAGCCGACCGTATAGACCTGGTAAAAATGTAAAGCCAGATTGCTGGTTCCCGTCTTGCTGACATAAATCATCAGGTTGTGGACCCAGTTGGCGCCCATGGGGCTGTCTGTGCGTCCATAGAAGCCCTGGAAAAAAGCCGACGCCCCGGCGAAAGATCCGAAATATCGTCCAAAGCCCAGCGGCAGCGGGCTGCCGCCCAGATAAAGATCCGTCTCGCTCCAGGTATATTCGCCCACTGTGGTCCCCACCGGATCATTGGCCACAGCCGCCCTGTCATCCTGATTGGAGACGACCAGCTGCAGCGGCTTCCTCGCCACCAGGTTGCCCCATCCGGCCGGGTCGAACTTCCCGGATTTGTTTTCGCTCGGCACCTCGCGCGGAGTCGTCGTCTGCGCCGGCAAACGGGCAGCCGGCCAAAAAAGCAGCAGGGTCAACAGAAAAGTCAGAACCCCGGCGCCGGGATGTCTCCCGCGGGTGCGGCAATGTCTTCTGGGGGCGCGGGGACGTTCTCTCTGGCTGTGACCTCTCATCATTGTATTCTTCCAGCCCGAAGGGTCCCCGGGGCGTCCTCCGGCGGCCGACCCCGGCTTTCCCCTGAACAGGATTGCTGTCCTGAAAAGGTGCCAATTATAGCAAACCGGGGGCTGACGCCAGGCTGACGCCCCCGGCTCCAATTCTCCACGCCGCTGCGCGGCTCGGCGGTGATTGGGGAGTTGGCACCGTAGCCACCTGAGTTTTCCGCTCAAACCCTTTTTCTGGGTACAAACGCAGCGAAGGTCCCGGCCCGCAGCGAAGGCCCCAGCCGCGCAGCGGCGCGCACAATTGTAGCCGAGGGCGTAAGCCCTCGGACTGGGGTGTTCCGCAAGATAATGAGCCGCGTAGCGGCGACAGACTGCAAGACGAGAAATGTTGTGCGCGCTGAAGGACCGCAGCGCGCCGGGGAGATGCATTATTCCGCCGCTTCGCGGCTCGGCTGAGTTGGGTTGGTACGCCTCAATCCGGGGGCTGACGCCTGGCTCACGCCAGGCTGACGCCCCCGGCTACAATTCTCCACGCCGCTGCGCGGCTCGGCGGTGATTGGGGATTTGGCGCCGTGCGGGCTTGGCAGTGATTGGAGAACTGGTGCCGTTTTGGGGATAAGAATAGACTTGGCAAGGCACTACGGCTAGAATGCTGATTATACGGTGCCGACGGAGATCGACGGCAAACTCCGCCCGTTGGAGCGGGTCAGCGATCCGGACCTGACCCCGGGGAGAACCAAGAATCCGTCCAAGGATAACTTTGCGCCGCGCATTGGTTTTGCCTGGGATCCGCGCGGCGAGAATCATTGCGTGTTCAACGCCGACGGAACCGTGTCTGAGATCTTTGGAAGCTCCGGCGGACGGTCACTCCCTCGCGACAGCTTCAGTTCGGGCTGAAGGTGCTCTGGTAGACGAGTGCTGCGGCAGGCCAACCGTCAGAGTCGTTTCGTTTTTTTCGCCGCAGGTTGAGCGTTCGGTGCGCAGGGGTGTTTGTCAGGAGGGCAGGATGAAAAAGATGGCGCTGCTTCTGGTAATTTCCGTCGTTTCAATCCTGGTGACTTTGCCGGTTGGGGCGCAGGTGAAGGATTTTCAGCCTGTCACGCAAGCAATGCTCCTGCAGCCGGACCCGGCCGACTGGCTCATGCTGAGCCGCACGTACGACTACCAGCGCTTCAGCCCTCTGAACCAGATTCGTCGAGACAACGTAGGCCGGCTGCGCATGGTCTGGGCCCGGGGAATGGGCCGCGGGCGTCACGAGAACACGCCCCTGGTGCATCGGGGCGTCATGTATGTGGCGAATCCCGGGGCCGTCATCCAGGCTCTGGATGCGACCAACGGGGATCTGATTTGGGAATATCGGCGCAAGATGCCCGCAGACTTGACCGATGTCGAGGATTCGTCCGGGAAAACGCGCAGCCTGGGGATCTATGAGGACCTGATTTTCTACCCGGCGCCCGACGGCCACCTGGTGGCTCTGGATGCGCGCACGGGTCGGCTCCGCTGGGAGACGAAGGTCCACGACTACGCCACGACGCAGCACGGGTCGGCGCCGCTGATTGTCGACGGAAAGGTTCTCACCGGGCGCGCCAGTTCTGAAGAGCGCTGCTTCATCGCGGCTCACGATGCCCTGACGGGAAAAGAATTGTGGCGCACCTACACGGCGCCCGCGCCCGGCGAGCCGGGCGGAGACACGTGGGGAAACGTCCCGGTTGCAAAGAGAACTACATCGCCCTGGGGCAACCCGGGATCGTTTGACCCTGTCCGCAAGATGGTTTACTGGGGCATTGCCAATCCTACGCCCAACACGCGCCTGGCGCGTCACGGGGATCCGGACGCCGTGTCGCGGTCGGCCCCTGCCAATCTTTACAGTAATTCGACGGTGGCGCTCGACCCGAGCAGCGGCCAGATCGCCTGGTACTACCAGCACTCTCCAGGCGACGACTGGGACCTGGACCATGTCCAGGAGAGGGTTCTGGTTAAATCTGTCGTGGACCCGGACGCCGGTGCGGTCAAATGGATCAGCAGTTCCGTCCCGAGGGGACAGGTGCGCGACATTCTCCTGACGGTGGGTGAGGCGGGAGGGCTTTGGGCGCTGGACCGGGAGAGCGGCCGGTTTCTCTGGGCGACCCCGTTTCCCTACGATGTGCCTGAATTTCATCTCTCTAAGATCGACCTGGAGAGCGGAAAGACCTTTATCAACTGGGAGGCCGTGGCCAAGAAGGACGGTGAAAGACATATCGTTTGCTTTCATGACACCAAAGGGTATTGGCCCATGGCTTATCATCCCGGGAAGAATGCCCTTTACATCCCCTACAATGATTACTGTCTGGATCAGACCGCAAACCTCCAGGAGAGATCGGGAACCGGGCCCCGCGTGACTATCCCGCGTCCCGGAGCCGACCCGCAGGCTTTGGCTGGAATCGCAAAGGTCGATGTTACTACCGGCCGGATCCAGCGCTTCTACAACCAGAAGGCGCCCACGCAGGGGGCCGTGCTGGCGACGGCCGGCGACTTGGTGTTCTGGGGGGACATCAACCGCAGGTTCCGAGCCTTCGATGCGGACACGGGCAAGATTCTGTGGGAGACCATTGTCGGCGACAATGTTCTCAACGGCACGATCACCTACGCGGTGGACGGAAAGCAATACGTGGCCGTAGTGACGGGAGAAGCCGGCAGAACGCGCCAGTTGCTTTACCATAACCGGGAGATTCGCATTCCGGTCGCGCACAACGCGATCTATGTCTTCGCCCTTCCCGAGTAAAGATAGTAAAGATGGGGACGTCTCCCACTGTCCCTAGGTTTCCACGAAGAATGGGGAAGAATGGGGAAGAATGGGGACGTCTCCCACGTTTCCCATTTTTTCTGCTGCAAAAAAGCGTAGTTACTTCCTGGTGCGAAAACCACTTTTTTGAGCTCAGCGCCAAGGAGCCGACGACGCAGGGCCTGCGCAGAGGCATGGTTCTCCGCACATTCTCGAGCGTGAAAAATCCCGGCGCAGTACTACCGGGAAGATTTCAAGCGGGATTTGAAAGGAGGCTACGCGCGCACGTGAGGCGTGTCTTCAAGTGCTCTTTGGACAGCTCCGGCGGACGGTCACTCCTCCAATGGGATCTCGCGCATCTTCTGGCCGATGCCCCGGACCAGCAACCAGGTTCAGAGCCCGGAGCGTAAGCGACGGGTCCTGCAACAATACCGCCGCCGCACACTGGCGGATTCCGGCGCATCTGATGTTTCCACACGTTCTCAGCGAGGAGTTCAGCTCAGGTCAATCCCAGGGACCCGTCGCTCACGCTCCGGGCTCTGAACATCGCAGCGGCCCTTAAACGGCGCGATGATCGGCGGCGGCCAAGGAGCGGCCGGCAATCCAGCCGGTCGTCCGGGCGCTCTGGAAATTGAATCCTCCGGTGAGTCCGTCAATATCGAGAATTTCACCGGCAAAGTGCAGACCCGGGCAAAGCCGGCTTTGCATGGTTCTGAAGTCCACTTCACCCAGGCGCACACCCCCGCAGGTGACGAATTCCTCCTTGAAAGCGTTCTTCCCGCCAATCTCGTACGTGCCGGCCGAAAGCGCTTCCGTCAGCCGTCTTAGCTGGACGTTGGAAAGATCGCCCTATCGATGATCCGGGAGCTGGCCGGCCGAAAGGGAGCGCGGCGAGCCTGTCACCGCTGAGACCGGATTATCTCAGTTGTACAGGGATTTACACCGGCGATAGTGCGGTTTTCGGTCGGCGTTCGGCCGCGCGGCGGTGCAAGTAACTTGTCGTATAAACAAAGAGAGCAGAAAATCGACCAGAGAAAGAGCGAAAAAGAGAAAAAGTCAGCGCGGGAGACTCCGCCTAAAACCTTCCGCTTGAGAAGGAACGAGTTGTAAGCCTCAATAAAACAGGGGCTTACACCCCTCTAGAAACCCCGGCCGCCTGGTGTTGCTCTTTATTATATGTGTGTCAGAAACAGTCTGATTCCCGGGAAATCGTTTTTTTTGGGTGTGGCCTGCTGCCGGAGATCCGGGCTGCGGCATCTCGCATGGAGATCGCGTCCTGGTATGGTCTCGGACCGAGCTGCACGGAGAGGTGGGTCCCTTTTCCATTTCCGGCGACGAGTTTTCTTGCGAGTCCATCTGGAGTAGTCCGATTCTCGGTTACAAGAAGGCCTGAGATGGAAGTTCCAGCGCTGACTGCCACCTGTGAAGCGTGAGCCGGGCAGTGGCGCCGTCGCTGGCCTTCTGCTGCCCGAGGATGTCTGTACCCAGGATTACCAGGATGGCTGCGATGAATGCCCTTCTTCCGGTCATAAACTTCCTCCTGCATTGCGATCCGTCAATCGCGCTTCAAAGCGGGCTGGTTTGCACGAGTAGAGAAATAGAAAGGAACAACACCGCAATATGAGCCCGGATCAATTTCGTTAGCTTTTGCGTTGCCTGCCTGAGAACCATATCGCTATTCTCTCCGCTCCACCTCAGAATGACGGCTATCTGAGCGCCTGACCGGGAATCTCTGCTAACCCTCTCCTGACCCAAGGTCGTCACGGAACCGCGAGCGTAAGCGAGCGGCGGGGAGAATGGTGAACTTCCATGGAGGTTGTTTCCTCTTGGTGACCCTGTGGCAGCCAGCAGTATTCTGTTGGTTTTATGGAGGCAGCGAGTTCCATTGTCCGCGCCGCTTGCTGCCGCGCGCGGTTCGGACAGTCCCGCTGCACCGGCCCGTTGCCGCCACGAGCCCTCTGGGAAACAGCCTTTCCTGCAAGAAGAATTCAATTCCGTCGCTGGGTTGTAAACTGAGAGGGTGACAGGCATGGGTGGCGTCATCTTGACGAGTTCGAGTTCTGGTTCAATAACCCTAGGAATCCGTACCTTTTCCGGGACAGCATCACACGCCTTGCGAAAGCCGATAAGTTGGAGCACAAAGCCCTCACGGCTTAATAACCACAAATGCAGGAGGGCATTCGTCGTCAGACACAATTATTGGCTTACTACCCAACATCTTGTGAAAGACCGATACAGACGGCTTGACACTTCCGTCGACGGATCGGAATCTGACGATCTCAATAGCTGGTGGACTAATAGCGCGAGTGCTAACCGTTGCTGTGAATCCGCTAGATGTTCTGTATTCGAGGCCAGGCGGGACAGTAAGATCAAATTGATGAATTAGGGCGGTTGAGCATGGAGCAAGTTCTACCGGTTGTGGTGACACAAAGTACGGACGAATATTAAGACGTTCAAGAAGAGTCCAGTTTTGAGAGCTCGCGAAATCTCTAGAGTCCCACATCCCAACAACTAGACCATAGGCCGGTAATTTACTCCAGTTTCTGATACTAACCTCAATCTTAGAAGCATCAGGAGTGAGTACCGCAATCTGCAATACTGGCGGTCTTAGTGAGTCTCCAAGCACTTTGCGCTCCTGTGCTTCATTTTCTAGCGTGTCTAACCAAACACCAGCAAGGGCGAGCAACATAAACGCACACATAAAAATTACCTTTGATCGTAATTTCTTTGGAGGCCAGAATGTCACCCACGCCCCCAAGCCGACCGTGAAGACAGCCACCAGATACGATGCCATAGGCGCAATTGTGCGTTGTCTGCACCTCCTGTGTCAAAGGGATAATCCCGAATTCAATTCCGTCGCGGCGTTTGCAAACTAAGAGGGTGACACGTTTCGGTGGCCCCCTATACTCACAGTAACTATAGTGGAGGAGTCCGACGCCTTGCCACGAACCGAAAGACAATTGCGAAAACCGCGGTGTAGAAGGCGACGTCTAACAGTAGAACCGAAAGAATCTGAACCGGATCGTGAACTCCTCCCCAGTAAGCTCTAGGCAGTACGTAGCCCGGTTGTATCAAGAACTCAGCGAGAGGACCAAGACCCGGAATGAATCCTATCGTGAGAGTTAGAATCACCATCAGAAGGCTACAAACGAATGCAAGTAGATATCGGTGTTTCATGGTGTTCAATCTGGACAGGCCGCCCGATTGCCAAGTGCGCACTGCCGCGCGGCGTCCTGGAAGACGTGTTCGCTCGGTGGAAAGGGGGGACAGACTACTCTGTCGCCATATCCTGTCTCGTCAGCATGCTCTTGGCTAACGGCGCGGGCGTCAATATCAGGGATCACCTTGGAGAGACTGCACTACGGATCGCCAAACGCATCGCTTCGAACGCAACCTTGCCTATGCAGTTGTGCCTCTGTCTCGCCGTAGGCGAAAGATGATAGCGAACAACGCCACGTAAAAGACGATGTTCAACAGCAAAACCAGAAGCAACTGGAGAGGATCGTGGATCCCGTCCCAGTAGGCTTCGGGCAAGTAATAACCCGGCTCCAGGGCAATCTCGCCTATCCGCCCCGCCACGGGAACAAACATCAAGACGAAAGCTACGATGACCAATCCGCTCCCACAAAAAAATGCGAACCAATAGGGGTGTCTCTTCATAAACGCTCAGTCAGGACATGCTGCCCGATTGCCAAGAGCACACTGCCGTGC
>JACQGG010000246.1 GCA_016199665.1 Acidobacteriota bacterium
CCGAATTCCGGGTCATTTTGAACTGTAGGGGCGGTCTATAACCACCCCGGGCGCGGCATGTCGCGCCCCGCCTCAGACGCGGCAGGCCGCGTCACTTCCAGGCCCCGAAGAGTAGAAACTGCAGGGGGCGGTCTATAACCGCCCCACAGTGGGAACAGTCGAATTTGTTCAAAGTGACCCACTGCCGAATTCTGATTGGAATAGACCTGAAATCACATTGTATTTCATCTGATATCGTCATATGATATCGACATGAGGACGATCATCGACCTGCCCCCGGAGCAAGTCGCGGCGCTGGACGACCTTTGCAGGCGTGAAAAGATTTCGCGGGCGGAAGCGGTTCGCCGCGCGGTGGGAGAGTTTCTGCCCAGGGCCCGGTCGACCTGGCGCAACCACCCCGCCGTCGGGTTGTGGAAGGATCGAGGTCGCCGCGCGGATTCCGTCGGGTACGTTCGCCGTATCCGCAAGGAGTGGGACCGGTGACCGTGCGCCACGCGATCAATGCTCCCGAAGATTCTGAAGGTCCCGGGTGCCACCCACGAGGCGCGCGCCCCAACAGGTGAGAGCGCTTTTCGATACCGACATCTTGATTGATGCCCTTCAAGGGATCCCGCGTGCTTTTGAGGAGCTGGAGCGTTACGAGGAGTGCCTGGTCAGTCGCATCACCTGGATTGAGATCCTTGTGGGAGCCGATTCCGGAAGCAAGCTGGAGGCATTTCGGGATTACCTGAAAAAATTCAGCGTGCGGGAGTTGGACGGCCCGGTTGCGGCGCGTGCGGTCGCCCTGCGCAGGCGATACAAATTGAAGATCCCCGACGCTATCATCTGGGCGACTGCCGAAGAAGAGGGTTGCCTGCTGGTTACACGTAACGCGCGACATTTTCCGCCGGATCACCCGGGCATTCGAGTCCCCTACAAACTGTGATTGCGGAAATCACTCCTTGAGCAGGTTTTGATCGAACCCGTGTTTCCCCCGGAGCATATCAACCCAACATTTTCACCGTGACCATTCCTTTTATATTGCTCTGGCTATATCCGTTTCATCAGGCCATCTCCTTAGAAACTCGCCCGATGGAGCCCAGCAGAGCGTCGACCCCTTCGATAATGGTCGTGCGGCTCTTTTCCAGGAAGGGGTCATGGGTTTCATCGATGGCTCCACCCATTTCGAACTGTTGTCCCGAAGCAGCCTCGGTATCACCGCGAACATACAGGTACAGCTTTGACTGCTCTATCTCAAGAACCGGAACGTCGTACAAGGTAACAATGAACCCACCCGCTCTGGCTTGCACCATCACGCCGTCGGCGACCCAGGCGAGCCGCGCCCGATCCCGCTCGCTCAGACCGGGGATCCGGAGACGATGTTTGAGCTCTTCCAGAATCATATGGCGAACCGAGAACTCACGTCGTCGAATCACCTGTCGTGCCGGATACTGGGTGTAATCGGACATAGCCTTCTCGGTCACCCGGCTCAGCTAGAACAGGCCCCCTCAGGGACATGGGACGGTCAAGGGCCGCAGCCAGAGCCCCGCGCCCACAAGCAGACTCACCTCGGCGCGTGCGGGCGACGGGGTGACACGCCAGGGAAGAAAATGTTGAACAAAATTCAACGTTCTCGGCTACCGCCTTTCCGCGACCGCCGCCTCCCGGTAGGCGATGGTAGCCTCTCGGTGCGAAGGGAGATCCTGCAGGTATGGCTGGCCCACACGGTCGTCGACGGGATGTTCCGCCGCGACCCTCTCGGCAATCGCTACAACTTGATCGACCGTTAGCGGCCAGGGTTTTTTCAACGAGGTCCCGGAAAACACTCTGCCGCGCTTGAGCAGTTCCAGAGGATAATGAGCGGAAATGGAAATCTCCGGAAAACTTCCGTACATGCAACCAGGACAGTCGCGCACGTAGGGATGCACGGCCTCATGGACCGTCCCGTCCCGGAACCATTTTGGAAAATCGTCATGCCACACCGGTATGCTTTTTCGGAGGATGTGGTCGCAGCACACCTTCAGGTCCCCATTGGGCCTGATCGCAAAATAGAGGCTGGGACTGTCACACATTCCGTTGTTTCTGCGACGCCATTGGACCGGGCGTCCTTTGATGAATAAACCGATATTCCGGATATATTCTTCCGAATCGTACAGGGTGAAACCGTCGCGCTTGAGCTGCCGGCATTCCTCCAGCACTTTATCCACCAAGGTGAACAGCTCGGAATGAAACTCCATTTCACGGTCAAAACTCCGAAAGTTGAACAGTTGCGAAGGTCGTGAAATATGCGCGGGAACCAAAGAGACATACCAGCCGATGGCGCTGGCGAAACGAATGATGTTGGGAATCTCACCGATGTTGTGGGGAGACAGCACCGTTCCGAAAGACGCAAAGCTGTGCTTCGGAGGGAAAATCTCCGAGACCAGAGCGATGGTTTCCAGGGCCTTCATCCAGCTCCGGTTGTAGGAGCCGTTTAGAAAATCCTGTTTGGAGGGGCTCAAACTGTCCAGCGAGATTGAAATATCCCTTGCCCCCGCCTTGACCGCCCCGGCCAGTTGCTCCCGGGTCGCCAATCCATTGGTTTGGGTGCGCACATGGATCCCCCGGCGCTCAAAGCTTCCCACAATTTCAGCGATGTCTCTCCGAATGAATGGCTCCCCGCCGGTCAGCAGAACGATCGCCGTCCCGATCGCCTTCAGGTTGGCCGCAATTCGATCGACTTCCTCAAGCGAGGCCTCGCGGACGTCGGCGTTGGCGTAAATGATGTTGCACTGCTTGCAAGTCAAGTTGCAACGGGCGGTCACGTAGAACTGCACATAGAGCGGGTTGCGTTTGAACACCACTCCCTTTATCAGACTTCGCATCGCATGTGCGCTAAAAAACATACGGGCTCAAGGGATCTCGGTTCCAGGACGCTGGTGTCTGCTTGCAGACACCAGTATAGGGTAGCGGCCTTCAAATTCAAATCGGGGAAGTCGCGGGCGTCGCGCGAGATCCTTCAAAAGGCGGAGACAAAGCTGATCGGGTCGTCGCGGTGCACGGGAAACAGCGTCTGTCGCGTCAGCAGACTCATCCTCACGTTGCCAAAAATGGCAGCCTTTCCTGCCGATGTTCCCACTGTCAACTTCAGTTTCCTCCGGCCCTGAAGCAACGGGGAGTTCTCCACCTTGAAAGAGGCCGACACATCCTCAAACTTCCCGCTACCGGCATGATACGAACTGCTCTCGATTGCGCCGTCACTGAGACTGAGCATGGCGGTTCCCGCCTTGTCTGCCCAGACGGAGGCGGTTACCTTGATGATGCCGCCGCAATAAAACTGAATCGGAAACTCCTGGGTCAGAAACCCATCCCGATCGGGCGCAGCCTCAATCATGATGGACTGACTGCTTCCGGGTCCGGTATTCGCGACTCGCCTCATCGAGGATATGCTGCCCTCGGTTCGCCAGTAGTCCGGCAAATCACCCCGCTCCTGCTCCAGAGGAAACGGAACCCATGCCTCAAAGCGGCTGTTCTTGATCTGGTCGGTGATCTGGAATTCCTTCCACTTGATCCAGTCGGCAGACCGGGAATGAGTGTAGAGAGCCCCAGCCGCAAAAATGCCTGAGCAGAGCACGGCCAGATACTTGCCGACACCTCGCGCGGCGGCTTTCCCTTTCCAGTCAAAAGTGGGCTCCCGCTTCAGGAGAGAGGTCCCGGCAGAAATCATGAATGCCAGCATGACTCCCAACTCGGTAGAAATCAGCAGTCCCGGCTGATTGATTTCCGGTCTCAGGTTCAGCTTGACCCGAATCGGAGTGTGCACATTCCAGTAGTTTGTGTACGGCTCAATCCTGATATCGGATTGTACGGTTCGCCACCAGATCTGCGACAGCGGCGGAAGCAGCGTCAAGGCGAGAAAAAGCCAGACGGCTCCCTTCTTTTTCTCAGAGCACAGAAACATCGTCACGACCAGCATCATGGGTAGTGCGGAATAAATGAACTTCTCAAAAGCGAACTGGGCGCCGATCGTATAGACCAGGTACAAGGGCATGGTCCACATGCTAAAGCCAGCCAGAGTCAATCGAGGCTTCTTGACCACCAGCAATGCCATCCAGCAGACGGCGAATACGGGCGTCGTGAAGAAATACTGGGCCCAGGTGAATCCGTAGTGCATACCCGGCCGAACCCAGAAATCATCGTGTGCAATGTAGGCTTTCGGGTCAAACGCGTTATACGGGTGGGAGATAACTGCGGGCACCGCGTACAACAGCGCCAGATAAAGGACTGCTTTCCAGCGCTTGGAAAACAGCAGCATCAGTATCAGCACGGGAACCAGCAGCCCGATCGTTTGCTTTGACAGCAGAGCAAAGGCCATGGCCAGGACAAAAGGAATCATTCGGTCCCGCTGTAAGAAAAACAGCCCGAGAGAAACAAAAAATACCGCGTACATGTTGTCGAAAAGGCCGGCCAGGACGATGAACCACAACGTGGCTGGATTGAACAGGAAGAGGGCCGCCGCAAGATTGCCAAACATCCTGTAAAAGAGAAAGCCGGAGCCCAAGACAAACGGGACCCCTTGAATCCATTTGTAGAGGTAAAGCGTGAACGGATTGAATCCCCAGCCTTCGGTCACCGCCTCCGGGAATGTGTATCCCAGCGCTTTGAAAACAGGGTGGCCGATGAGAAGCAGCCAGGAGTTAACCGGGCCCGGCGCGTAAAAAGAGGGTCCCCAACTCCATTCCTGATAGACGGCAAAGATACTGGTGGCGCCCCGGATACTCCATCCCAGGGCGCAGAGGCTGTCCTGATCCACCCACAAGGGAGAAAGAAAAGAGTACAAAACTGCAGCCCCGGCGAAGATACAGAGAGTGGCAGTGCGCGATTGTTGACCCGGCGCAGCGCCGCCTGCCGGATCAGCCGGGCGGGTGGGCGCAAACTCCCGGATCTTCCAGGCGGCCAGACCCATAACTGCGAATATCGCCATGACGGCAGCGGTCCTGATGATGCTGCCACCCGTCCAGATATATGCGAGAGCCAGATCGTAGACGCAGAGGAGTCCAATCAGTCCCTCTGCCGTGTGCGGGGGCAGATTCCCCCGCAGCCGGCCGGCAACCCCGCGGAGTGCGGCTGGAATCCCGCTCCAGCGTATGGCAACGGGCAAACGATGCTGGACAGCAGACTGGCGCATCTTCCACGCCAGCACTCCGACGCCCGCAAATCCGCCCACGATCAAAAACGGTACCCACCAGGGACCCTGTGCCCAGCGGTATGCCAGGATCAAGTCGAAGACCGCAACCACCGCGATCCCCTCCTCCATGGCTCTCCCCGGCATCCGGTTGCCCAGCTTCATGATCGCCTGATCGAGCTTTGCCAGCAGGTAACGCAGGTGCGGCGCCTTGCCGGGCAGGACACTTGATGGCGGCCGGTAAGATTGACGGATGTACCAAGCCAGAAAACCTCCAGCAAGAAACAGCAAGGTAATGAGAACAGATTTCACCATGCTGCCCCCGTCCAGAGACAGGAAAGAATCAGGTCGCAAATGATGAGAAGGCCGATCAGGGCGTCAACAGTCTTAGAGGGTGTTTTTCCCCTTATATCCATCTTCATATCCATCTTCATATCCATCTTCCGTTAAAGATTGGGACTGTGGAGAGGTTCCTTAAGAGGCCGCTTCTATATAGGCAGGGGCCAACTCAAACCGTCCCGGTCTTGACTCAATCGCTCGGCACTGTTGCAGCCATGTCCTGAACATCAACAGCGGAGAGGACGTAATTGCTCACAAATACGGAGTTAATCATGCCGGTAAAGAAAGACTGGTCTGCCCATACGCTTCCCACTTCGCAGTGGCCATTGGAGGTGGTTTTCAGCTCAACGTCTCTCGAGGCATCGAGCTTGCCGTCGACGTACAACTTTGCTTGTTTCCCGTCATAAGTCATGATCAGGAGATGCCACCTGCCGTCATTGACCGTTGTGATCCCTGTAAAATCATCGCCAACATTGGCCAACAGGAATTTCCGCTCTATACTCACCATCAGCGAAAGTCTCCTGTGGGGCCCTTCCTCGCCACAACTTACCACGGCCGGCTGCGAAGCCGAGCTGGTCTTGATCCACGCGCCGATGGACCGCGGCTCACCTTGCATGGGAAATAACTTGTCTGTAACCATCAGCGTCTCGCCACTGCCTCCCTCATTCAGGAACACGGAACTTCCCCGGACTCCGCTGTATCGAATCGGCAGGCTCTTGGTGTAAAAGAAAAGGACAGGCTCGTCTTTCCTGACATTGCCTGGCGCTACCCCGGACCCGAACACCCACCGGACCATCCTCTTCGAGCCGGCCTCAGTAACAATCCCTTTAAACACTGCGAGGGAGGAGGGATTCATCACCGGGGCAGGCCCGGCGCCCACGGACGGCTGGGCCACTGGCGGGGGCGCCACGACCGCCTGAGGCGCCGCAATGTTGATCTCCTCTTCTTGCATCAGCAGCGCCGCCGACAGCAACACGGCCAGCAGGGTGAGGCTGGCCAGAATGTAGTTTTTCATCGGATCTCCTCTTACTTGCGCGCCACCACGGCCACGTTCCAACACCAGCGTTTCAAAAACGGAAGGCAGGCCAGAAGGTAACCATCCAGCCGTTCCAAAGGCCGATACATTCTTTCCAGTCTCTGGTGTTCGACAATGATCTTCTTCCAGTAGCGCTCTTTCCCTGGATGCACTCTTTCAATGAGAAAAAAGTGCAGGAAAATCCAGAGGGAAAAAAGCCAAAAACAGCGGTACTCGACCTGGGAGAAATGCCTGTCAAAGTATCGAAGATCGCGCATCGAAAGAGGATGTTCATCAACCGTCCTCACTTCGGCTGCGATGCGCCGATACACCTTGATGAGAGGATTGTGGACAATCGGATCCCAAAAAGCTGCAATGCCTCCAGGCTTCAAGATGCGGCTGCAATGACTGAGTACTTTGGTGATATCGGAGTGGTGAAGTACGTTAGCCCCATAGACCAGATCAAAGGTCTCGTCCGGGAAGTCAAGCTGCTCGGCCGGCATCTTGCGCGTTTCGATGGTCACGTTGTGCCTTCCCGCAACTCTGCGCGCCAGATCCAGCATTCCGTCCGATATGTCCACGGCGACCACCTTCGCGCCTCGGAGCGCAAAATAGGCGGAGGCTTCGCCCTGGCCGCAGCCGATATCCAATACGTGCTTGCCGCGAATGTCGCCCAGCCGGCTCAGGATGTAGCGGTTTTCCGGAGAGGTGCAGGCCTCGAAACACTCAAGGACCCGGACATCTTCCGGCCTGACGTGGCTGGCCCAGTCGTCATGGAAGGACTCCTCTGCAAGCGGCCTCTCCGGGCTCGCGACCCACTCGCACTCTCCTCTTGAGTCCACCGGAGAATTCATGAGAGTTCTCTTTTGGGCAAGCGGTTGGCGTGAAGATATTTCCACTGCCTGCCAAATCTCGATTCTCTTTCAAAGGTGCGGCGCATCCCGTTTCCCTTTCTCAGCATCCAGAGCGGGTAGTTGACCTTTTGAGCGAGAAAGACGAGAAAGTTCAGAAGAGGGGTCCGGTAAAAGAGGGGTTTAAGCAAAGGGTTGTGGAGAAAGAGGTCGATGGTCGTGAGCAGCGATTTGACCCCGTAGCGAAACTGAAGGTTTCTCTCCAGGGTGTCGGTTCCAAGCACGGAGATCGCGTCCAGGTCCGACGTGCCCGCACCGTCCTCACTGCACATTCGGATGTGAGGCACCTGTTCCGGCGGAATGTTCATCAATCGGCAGGCGACCGTATCCAGCGCCACGTTGTCCGCAGAAGCCAGCACTATTCCCACCTCTCTGGCGTCCCCCTGCTTGGGACCTTTGCCTTCGCAGGCAAGCAAGGCATCCATTACGGCAAAGCGAGGCCTGACGGTCCGGTTTATCTCCACCAGGGCTTGATTGATGACATCATGAAATTCAATGCGGATTTTCTTGAGACAGCCCCATTGATTCTTGATGGCGCCGGAGAAGTTGGTGTTGCCGTGGGTTTTCATTACGGGAACCGTAACCAACAGGGCTTCGGTCAGAATCTTGGGAACCTCCAGCCGTTTGGGAAGGGCCACGTTGTCGGGGAATTCAAGGGTGACGAACTCCCCTCTGCCCAGGTTGTGCCATTCGATGCCGTCTCCGCAGAGCTCGTGGATTCCGGAAAGCCGAATCCCCTGTTCCACGTTGGTCGTCCAAGTGTCCTGTTCGACCACGGCAATGCGCCCGGCGCGGCGCTTGAGCACGCGCAAAACGCCCTGCATCACCAGAGGGGAAGTGATGTGGCCGGGAAGAACAATGTCAAGGCACAGATTAGGCTTGACCGCGACAAAGGCGCCCCTGGGGATTGCCGACTCCCAGTCGGCAAGTTCCATGGCGCGTTCCACGGCGGCAAGAACATCGCGCCTGACGTCTCCGGAATCCGCCACGTCTACCACGGCCACAAAGGCTCGTGCGGGTGACCCTGCCGGCACCTCCGCGCCGCCTGCGGCCTGAGTTCCAATCTTTCCCATCACCGCCATGTTAACCCTTCTTGGGAGCGTTCACGGTTTCACGGATAAAGTAAAGTGGACGGTTCTTGCTCTCCTGGTAAACTCTGCCCAGATACTCTCCCAAGACCCCCAGGAAAACCAGTTGTGTCCCCCCGAGAAAAAGAATTGTGCAAAACAACGACGCCATACCGGGAACAACCCGGTCGGTAAAAACCTTCAAGTATAACATGCCAAAAATGCCAACAACGCCGCTGAAGGCCACAAACAAGCCGAGGAAACTCGCGATGCGCAAGGGCTGGACCGAGAAGGATGTTATGGCGTCAAAAGCAAAGACAAGCATCTTAAAGAACGGATACTTCGTCTGGCCGGCCGCCCTTGACCGCCTCTGGTAGAGGACCGATGTCTGCCGGAATCCAACCCAGCTCACCAGCCCGCGCACGAACCGATGCAGCTCGCGCACCTGCCGGATCGCCTCCACCACTTTCCGATCCAGGAGACGGAAATCCCCGGCTTCAACCGGGATATCAAAATTGGAGAGCCTCCGCAGGAGCTTGTAGAACAGCTTTGCAGTCGCAAGTTTGAACCACGACTCCCCTTCCCGGGAGATTCGCTTCCCGTACACCATCTCGAACCCCTCGCGCCATTTCGCCAGCATGTCGGCAATGACTTCGGGAGGGTCCTGCAGATCGGCGTCCATAATTATGGTTACGTCGCTGTCGACATGGTCAAGTCCCGCGGTAATAGCGATCTGATGGCCAAAATTTCGCGACAATGCGACGACGCGAAAATGCGCGTCCTTCCGGGCCAAACTTGAGACTATTTCCAAGGACCTGTCGACGCTCCCGTCGTCAACAAAAAGGACATCCCATTCCATCCCCAAAGTCGGCAGGATTGCCCTGAGTCGCCGGGTCAATTCCGGCAGGACCTCCTCCTCATTATAGACAGGAATGACCACCGACATCGTGGAACATGCATGGAGGGAGCTGCTCCCCTCCTGGAACTCAACCTCCGTCATAAGAACCTTGCATCCTGAGATTTGGGAGATCCAATATCGTCTATCTCCCCAAAAGCTGTCAATCGCCAGGCCTGGATGCCTGTGTTTCCGACTCTTGCGCCACCACGGTAATGGAGGCGCCACGCCCGGCCAGCCCGGCGCCCGCTGCGACCGCGACCGCAAGCGGCAGGGCAACGGGAGCGCATGCAAGATTGACGCAGAGATTCCAAAACAGCCGGGAGCGGGATCCGCCATGCTTTCTCTTTTTTACCAGGTTATACAGGAAATTATGGTCACCCACAAAATTGAGCAGCCCGAGCAGCGCCAGCGACACGCTGTACTCCAGGGAAAAGTGCTCGGTACGTCTCACTTGCAGACCCGCGGTCTCAAACAGCTTCCGGATGGTTCGCGGGGAAAAGCCGTAGAGATGCCTGGGAAGATCCAGCAGCGCCCACTTCTCTTTGAAATGAACCGCCTCGAGGCTCTCCACATTGGGTACTGCAACCACGACAACACCGCCGGGCTTGAGAATCCGGACGATTTCCCTCATCGTCGCCAGGGGATCCCGGACGTGTTCGAGAACGTGCCAAAGCGTGATCACGTCGAGGGACGCTCGCGGGAAGGCGGCCTCCTCCACGGCGCCATGGAAGGCGTCAATCTGGAACTGCCGGCGTGTGATCTCCACTCCCGCCCGGGACCACTCCACTCCGCAGACCTGCCACCCCCGGTCGCGCATGAACGCCAGGAAATGCCCATTGCCGCTCCCCACGTCCAGCAGCCTGACGCCGCGGGCTCGATTTCGAAACAGACGAAACCGGTCCCAGTAGCAGAGTTGTTCATACCGCCCAAAGAGCCGGGAGATCGGGTCATCCCGTTTCGCCTGGGAGTAGAACCCGGCGTCATACAGGGCCTCCAGCTCCTCGGGGCTCGGCTGAGGATGGACAAAATGCAGCCCGCATCCGGCGCACTGATGCAGCCGGCAAACCCGGCCAAATTCACCCACCGCGCCTGCAGCCGGCAGGCGCACCGGACAATCGAAAGAATCGCACAAAGGACAGGCAAGCTGTGCGCTCTCTGGTTTCGCGTCCGCGACCTTCAAGACATCCATTTCAGCAGCGCCAGAAGCCCTTCTCTTACCGGCGAACGATGCGCCGATGTTCCGCCGGCGGCTATTTTAACTTGCGCCCTGTGCTGCAGATACCAGTCATAAGACTGGCACAGCATTTCCACGTTCCCCCATTTCGGCTGCCATCCCAGCTCCTGCTTGGCCCGGCTGATGTCAAAGTACAAGGACCGGCCGTACATGAGCCAGTGATACGGGGCAAAGGGAACCAGTTTCAGCCTCGACAAAGTCTCCATGAGCAGGGCGGCGGGCTTCATCGGCAAGGATCGGACGCGACTGCCTGTGCCGGCATGTCGCACCAGACCTTCGATGGACTCGCGCATGGTGCAGAAGCGCTCCGCGCCGATATTGTACTCGGCGAATCCCGCCCGGCCGGCGGTGCGAATGCAGGCGTCGGCGAGATCGTCAGCGTGCACAAACTGGTAAGTGTTGTCTCCCTTCCCGAGCAGATAGACGTTCCTTCCGTCGGCGACCCAATCAAAGAGGAGCTGAAAGATTCCCAGCCGCCCATGACCGAGAATAGTGCGGGGACGCACAATCGTCACATCCAGTCCGTGCCGGCCGACATAGGTCCGTGCCAGCCGCTCCGCTTCCAGTTTGGCCCGGCCGTAATCTTCCACCGGATTGGGCAGCACCGTGTCATCCACGGGATTCTTTGAAGGAATTCCGAATACGGCGCTGGATGAGAGCAGCACAATCTTCTGGACTTTTGCATCCAGCGCGGCTTTGAGCAGGTTCTCGGTTCCGGTGACGTTGACCGAATGGAAGAGGCCGGAGTCTCGAGCGAGCGGCACTTGAGCCACGCAGTGATAAACCACATCGACGCCGTCGATCGCTTCCTGCGCCTGGCGCAGGTTCCGGATGTCGCCCCGGAAAAATGGCACATCGGCGGGGCGGTCATCTGTGTCCATCAAATCGAAGACGGCCACCTTGTGACCACTCTCGCGGAGCCGGTTTCGCAAAAGGGAACCGAAGTAGCCGGATCCCCCGGTAATCAGAACGCGCGGCTGGCTCATTTGGCTGCAACCCCCGCAAAGCAGTAAAAAATTTCCGAGCCGCGTGCGCCGGCAAGCCGATTCTTGACGGGGGGACCGCTCGCTCGCGGCTGCGGCTCAAATCTTTTCACACGTTCTGGCGCTTCGGCGCCGATCCGCTGCCGGGTGCCGGTACAGTTCGCCGTCGGTCTTCCGCAGCAGAGAGCACATTTCATATCTGATAACCTTTCTCAAACACCCACGCAAGCGAGCGCCGCATCCCTTCCTCCAGCTCGACGGCGGGCCGGTAGCCCAGTTCCTTTTCCGCCTTGGAAATGGAACAAGCGATCGTCTTGTTCATCTCCGAAAGGACATGAACCTTCTGATTATACAAGCCGACGCCTTGCAGAAGCCGGTCGCAAACCGTGGCGAGTTGACCAACCCCGTTGGGAAGCCTCATCCGTTTGTGAGTCACGGCGACTCCGAACTCGGTTTCCATCAGCCGTTCCACGGTATCGACAATCTCGTTCATCGTGTAGGGACGGCGATCCGCGATCCAGTAAGTCTGACCGTTGGCTGCGGCGATGGATTCGGCGAGCAGGAGGCCCTGACACAAGTTGTCCACGTAGGCCATCGACCTCCGGTTCTCTCCATCCCCAACAATCGGCAGGGCCCCGTTCTTGATCATCTTGAAAAACAGTGTCTGGCGCGGAGGCTGATCCGGGCCGTAAAACCACGGAGGGCGCACAACCACCGTCTCCAGTCTTCCATTTTCCTGGAACTCATGAACCATCTGTTCCATCCGCATCTTGGAAAGTCCGTAACCCATGTAAGGATGGTAAGGAGAGTTTTCGTCAAACAGATGATCCCGATGTGGGTTCGTGCCCGCGGGCGAGTTGGACGACACAATAACCG
>JACQGG010000247.1 GCA_016199665.1 Acidobacteriota bacterium
AATGAATAGCCACGAGAAGGCGCCGCCCATCAGGCTGGTTCCCATCTGGGCGCTAAAGGCGTAGATCTCCTTGCCAAGCCAGTAGCCCGCAAAAGGTAAGGGAATGAGCGCCCACATGGCGATAAAGTTTCCCACATAGCCCATCCAGTCATAGTGGGCGCGTTCGGAATCCGATCGCGCCACCAGGAAGCGGATCGCCGCATAGGCAGCCGCAATGCCGCCGCCGAAGGCGACGTTTGCGATGAGGCGGTGAATGTTGATGGGCCACCAGAGAGGATTTTGGATCGCCTGCGAGAGCAAGACCGTGGTCCCTTGCCCGGCCACGCCTGCCGGGCTCATCATGAAGGTTGCCCAGGCGTTGGCAATGCACATGAGGACGGTGCCGACCAGGTTGAGGAGCGCCCCCGCTGCAATGTGCAACCACTTGAGACGTCCCTTCATCGCCTCCCACGCGTGGTAATAGATCACCAGAAGAATCGAGTCGACAACAATGCAAGCTGCGTAGGGCAGATAGGTCGGCGAGAAGATCGCGCCAAGGTAGCTCATGAAGCGCGGATAGAGAAGAACAAGGCCGGCCAGCCCCAGCAGACCAAAAACAGCGGTTGCGGTGAAGGCGAGCGCGAGGAGGCGGGTAAATTCCCAGGCCAGGCGGTCATATTTTTCATCGTGGGTCGCGGCCCCAATGATCTCAACGATCAACGCGAAGATCGGCACGCCAAGGACGAACGCTGCAAACATGAGGTGGAGCTCCATGACGAGCCACACAATCGTGCGCGAGTCCAGAAGGGGAGTGGCGGCGTAATCCCCCCTCAGTCTGGGCAGCAGCAGCAAGAGGAGCACGGCCGCAACAACCAACAGGATTCCAACCTTGGCCAGCGACATCAGAAGGTGGTGTCTAACTTCGCGTCCCGCGCTCATAGACCGCTATCCCTCGGCATTCCGCGCTGCCGGATTCCTCTGACCTGCGTGAAGGTGGCTTGACACCCACGTTGGGCGCCGGCATGCGCAGCGTGTAGCAGGGAATGAAGCTCAGACTGGAGAGAACGTTGCCCACAAAATGCGCAATTCAGTCTCTTGGATAAAGCCACCCGGCTGTGCAGCGACTCCTACAGAGTCTCCACAACACGAAAGAGGGAATAGAAACCAAGGTGGTCAAGTGACGGAACATCGTAGGCGCCATTCGTCATTGCCCAGTCCGCCAGACTGAGATTTCGCCAACCCCGCCGTGGGCGTCCCAGACCGCTCTCGTCGAAAACAAACTGCAAGTCAGAGCAATGTTCGTATTCTTGGACCAGCTCCGGCGGAAAACTGAGTGGCAAGATTTGCCTCTGGCGAAGTTCCGATCTCGGTGTGCCCAGGAGGACCAGGTCATGGCTGTTCAACAGACCCTGTTCTTGGAAATCGAGGATCTTGAACCAGCGTGTCCATTCCAACTCCACATACTCCCGGGTTTGGTATGACTGCTGCTGATTAAAACCACACCCCTGATTTATGTGAACGAAACCCCGCCTCGGAATACTGACACCACGGCACCTGGCGGCCTTGGGCCCACGAAGTGACACCAGAATAAACCCATCATCCTTGACAATGCGCCTCCATTCTTTGAGCCACTTTTCTTGTGCTCCCTCATCCAGATTTGTGAAGAATGCAAACGAATAGATGAGGTCAAAGTGCGCATCTGGAAACGGCGTGGGTGAGGTCTGATTCAGGATACACTCGTAGACCTGCAGATTTCTCTGGCACCAGGCCACCAACTCAGCCTCACAATCACATCCGTACAGGCGCGCTCCCCGTACGTATGGGGGCATAAAGTTCAGCGTCCGACCGCAGCCGCAGGCAAAATCCAGGATGCGCTCAAATGAACCGAGATGGTAGCCATTGCCCCTCAGAAAGTGAAATATCGTACTTGCGCTTCTCACACCCACTTTTAGGTACTCGGCGGCGTCACTGGGTTTGATTTTCTTTTCGCGAAGCCCTTGGGGTGGAAGTTTAATCACCCTGCGACAGACGGCATCTTGTGGCTCGCTGGAGCAGATCATTGCTTCCGCCTTGGCTTGACCCGCGTTGCAGTCAACGGAGTTTCCATTTCCCCGACCGGCATAGAAGGCCGTGCCTGCCGGCAGGCAGGGAGCAATCCCGAGTTTGCCACCGGCCGCTTCAATACGGCGAACGCCGCCATTGTCACTCTCCGGTTTGTTGAAATCGCGATCGCTTGTCTTCTCGAGCCGCATGGATTCCCTCCTTGCCCTTGATGGTTAATTGCGTTTCCCGCACATTGCTTGAGAACAAAGCCTGAGTTTTGCCATCAGGTTCTTGACCGTGCTCTTGTCTTGAGGCGTCGGTTTCCTCCTGCCCCCCCCGAAAGGTCCCTGCTACAATTGCCGCAGATCCTGCCAGCAGCAAAAGCAACGGTATGAGCGATTCGTTCATCTCTTCATTTCCAGGTCGACGACCGTGAAGCCGTCCTTTTCGACCACGACCTTGCGGCTCAATGGGGGGAGCTTTTCATGCCAGGCCCGGAGCAGGTACTGGCCAGGCGATATGTTGCCGATTTCGTACCGCCCTTGTTTGTCGGTTGTCGCGAAATAGGGGGTCTCCGTCACGATCACATAGGCTGACATTTCGGCGTGAACATTGCATAACAGAGCCACTACACCTGGCTGGTCGAATACCACGTGTTTGATGGTCCCTTTAGGATAGGTTCCCAGGTTAAAGCGCTTGGTTTTCGACGGCGAAAAGACGCTGTGGCGCACCTCGTCGCTGTTCGGAAAAGCCACCCGCGTCCCCTTCAGGGCCGGCAGGACATGCGGCACAAAGGTCAGATTGAGCTGGTCGATGAGCGTGTCCTTTGTGGGAAGGGAGTAATCCTTGACGGGCTGATCCGGGGCGCGGTCCAGGTACACCACAACGTCGCTGTTGTCCTTGACTCCACTGCAGGTGACTTTCCCCCGGAGGCCGGAGGCCTCACCTGAGGCAGCGGCCGCCCCCATCAGCACCACGACAAGCAGTGTTCTCAAAATGCCCTTGGAGTGGGCGGTCCTGGCAACAACACAGGCGCCCGTCAGCATCGCGACAAGCAGCGTTCTCAAAATGCGGCTCATTGGCGTCATCCGATCGTCTCTCCTTCCTAACCCGTCTGCCCGGTCTCGGGCGGAAGGCGCCACATGCAGGCCCTCAAGATGATGAGCTTTCTTCCGCTGGGACCTGAGGCCCCGGTAGAAAACTGCTGCCTCGATCATCACACCGATAAGGATCGAAACGATTGCCATGGCGCCTCTCCTCTCTGCGGCCGATCTCAATACGCGAAATCCAGCCGGAATTGCGCGCGGGTGTCGTTGCCGCTGTCAAACCGTCGAAAGTCCCGCAGCGGATCTGTCTTGCTGTTGCGGCTGACTACGCCTTCGATTGACAGCCGGACGTTGGCTCGAATCATGGTGGAACTGTGGAGGGTCCAGCGATAGAACGCTTTGCCGAAGTTCGGATTGAGGTTTTCGAACCGCACCGCCGGTATCAGCCAAGGGTACAGAACGTAGCGGGCTTCCACCAGCGTGATGATCTCGTCGAAGTTCCGGGAGATGTTTTCAATCTTGTCCCGGTTCAATTGGACTCCCGCCAGGATGTTGCCTTTTCCGATCGATGCGTCGATCTTGGCGCCCACACGATGGAACGTGTTGCCGTCGCGCACGAACTCCTCCCTGCTGCCTCGCGTCACCAGCGTGGGAGCCGCCCCTCGATAGTAGAAAGCGCCCACGGTAACGGAGTTGTCCACAAAGTTGTCCGCCTGCTGTAGCTCGTCGGTCGGGGCGCCGCCTCCGAGCACTCCCATACCGCCGATCTTGTAGTTGCCCCCCAGATAGAAATCCTTGTTGGAGTTGTTCTCGAAGTTGGTCCGACCCGCGGCAGCCAGGGCTGCCTGCAACCTGCTGTTGAAGCCCGCCACAGTTGAACCGAAAGCGCCTGCACCCGGAGGTGTGCCCGCGTCACGGCCGTTCACCAGTCCCGCAAACCAGTCCAGGCCGCCCTTGTTCGCCGGGCCTTCGACACTGCCCCACACTTCCAGGCCGCGCTGGTTGGGCGACAGCGAGAATGAGTTTCCGCTGGGAGGCATGCCATATCGGTTGGACAGGTAATCGCTGACACGCATCAGCCGCAAACGCGTGGGGGTGAGAACCGCTCGCGGTTCAAACAGCCCGCCGGTCACGTTGAATTTGTTGCTCGGGTGATTGTACTGGGCAAAAGCCCGCGGCAGGGCGGCGCCAAAACCGGTGGGTATCGTGCCCCCATCGATGACTTCCAGTTCCGCGAAAAAGGAGATCGACTCCCCCAACGTGCCGGCGCCGAGAATGTAAAGTTCATTGAGGCCGTCGAATTCGTTGGTAATCGTCGCGCTGGGATTGACCCGGAACTGCGAACTGAGCCAGAAGGCCGCAACCGACCCGCCGGGAATGTCCGACGGCCAGAGCGACTTGGGAAAGACCTGCTTCCACGCCGGGGCCCCCAGGCTCACCGGCGGGACCTTGACGAATTTATCCTCGCCGCCGGGCATCCGATACCCGCTGGCCTTGTAAGCTTTCCCAAAAGCGTTCAAGACGGGGTAGGCCACGTGACAGGTGGAGCAACTGGTGGCGTACTTGCGAGCGAACGCCGGAATGGCGAGGGCATCGGCCGAAAAGATCCAGACCAGGCTGCACAACACGAAACACTGAAGAATAAGTCCGAATAACCTTTGCATGAAGCACCTCCTAAGTTGTGTGCAGGCACGCGCCTTGCAAATCAAGAACCAATCGACTGCGGGGCGGCCACGATCTTTGCAAATCCCTCGCTTGTCAGGAGATTATGATTGGGGCTGAACGGAGAGGAATGGAGCGTTAAAGCGCTCTACGGTTCTGTTTCATGTCGCAAAGGTGCGACACTGTCACCTGAAAGGCCACTGTTTACCTGAACTTCCTTGAAAAGAAACCGTATTTTTTCATAATCCGGTGGAACACGGTCCGCGGCAGGTTCGCCATGCGAGAGGCCTGGCTCACATTGCCGGCCGTTCGCTCAAGCAAACGCGTAATGTAAACTTTCTCGAAGGTCTCAACCGCTTCGCGCTTGGCCTCCTGGAAACTCTTTCGCTCATAACCCGACAGAATAGGCGTCACGTCCGAGTCAAGCAGGACAGGCGGCAGGTCGAGCAGTGAAACTTGATGTCCTTCCCCCAGAGAGACGGCGCGCTCGATCACGTTTCTAAGCTCCCGAACGTTGCCCGGCCAGTGGTAACGCTCCAGCGCCACCAAGGCTGCGCTGGAAATCGTCTCCACTGGCTTGCAGAATTTGACCCGAAATTCCTCAAGAAAGCGCCGGGCAAGAACGGGGATATCTTCTTTTCGGTCTCGCAAAGGCGGCAGATGGATTAACACCACGTTCAGCCGGTAGAAGAGGTCCTTGCGAAAGCTTTCTTCTTGAACCATGGACTGAAGGTCGCGGTTGGATGCGCTCACGACGCGGACATCGATGCCGGTTAGCTTGAGCGCTCCCAGGCGGCGCAACTTTCGCTCCTGCAGAATGCGCAATAGTTTCGACTGGATATTGGGAGAGAGGTTGCCGATTTCATCAAAAAACGCGGTGCCTCCATTGGCGCTTTCCAGGAGCCCCTGCTTGGAACTGTTGGCGCCGGTGAAGGCTCCACGCTCATATCCGAAGAGTTCGCTTTCCATCAGGGTTTCTGGAAGCGAAGCGCAGTCAATGGGGACAAAAGCGCCTTTGGATCGCCCGCTGTTCCGATGCAGGGCTCGAGCAAACAGTTCTTTGCCGGTCCCGCTCTCACCTTGAATCAACACATTGACATCCAGAGCCGCTACTTTGCGGACCACCTCAAGGGCACGCAGCAGGGGGGAGCTTTCCCCGATAATCTCCCTGTAATCGCCCGTATGCGCGGGTGGGACGCCGGAGCGGGCCACCACACTCCGATAGTGAATGCAGCGCTCCACGGTGCAGAGCAGATGGCTCATGGAGAACGGTTTGGGAATATAGTCAAAAGCTCCCTGGCTGACAGCGTGCAAGGCGGTTTCCAGAGTGGCATAGGCGGTGATGATGAGGACGGGCACGTCTGGTTGCGTTTCGTGCGCCAGCGCCATCAACTCGATCCCAGACATCTCGGGCATTTTAAGGTCGACAATCAGTAGATCGTACCGTCTCTGGCGGATCAGTTGCAGCGCCTCTACCGGATTGCCGGTGGTATCGACGGCATAGCCTTCTTGCATTAAAACCTTATGACAGCTTTTCAGCATCGCCGTCTCATCGTCGACGACCAGAATTTTGAACGGCTCCAAATTTACCTCCTGGAAACGGGAAGATGGACAGTGAAGATGCTGCCCCGTTGGGGCTCGCTCTGCACGTCGATCCGTCCCCCGTGATCGGCAACGATCCCGGCACTGATGGAAAGCCCCAGCCCGGTTCCTTGTCCCGGCGCCTTGGTGGTGAAAAACGGATGGAAGATCTTGCCCAAGATATCCTGCGGTATGCCCGCGCCTGTGTCCGCGATGGCCAGCGACACAAAGTCATGGTTGCCTCGCGTCGTGCACGACAGAATCCCACCGTGCGGCATGGCATCAGCCGCATTCTTCACCAAGTTGACAATGACCTGTTCCAGACGACTCGTGTCTCCTCGAATGCTGGGCAGATCCGGCGCCAGGTCCAATTCAATACGGATGCCCGAGATGGCCAGATAGGCAGAAACCAGGTCCAGGCTGCGGCGGACAACTTGGTTCAAGTCGACTGGCACTGCCCGCATCGGGGCGGCGCGCGAAAAAGCCAGCAGCGTGCGCACCAGCTTGGTCATTCTTCCCGCCTGCAGGCGGATCTCCTCGAGGTCCTCCCACACGCTCGGGAAACCCTCGCGCGGCAGGGTCGCGAGGGCGCATTCCGAGCGGATCAGGATGACACCGGTGGGGTTATTCACTTCATGGGCGACCCCGTCAACAAGTTCGCCAATCGAGGCCAGGCGCGATGCCTGCACCAACTCCTCCTGCTTTTCCTGCAATGCCTCGTACTGTTGACGAATCGTCTTTTGCGCCTTGCGTACAATGAGCCCCAGCGCCCCCAGCGTTACAAAGACCACGATCGTGAACGATGCAAAGATAGGCTGTATCTGCTTGGCAATCTTCCGGCTAAGGATGAGAAGATCTTCATCAAACTGGAGAAAGCCGATCGCCCTGCCCTGGAAAACGACCGGGATTCTCAAGACGATAAGCGTCATTCCGCCATAGTCGTAGATTGACTGCCTTTGGGAAGGGAAAAGTCCCACGCCGGCCTGGTACGCAATAACGCCCGCCGGGTCGATGGCCATCAGCAACTGGTGCCTTTCCACCTCCATCTTGACTTGCTTTAGGGCCGGAATACGGCTGAATTCGGAGACAATCTTGTGGTTAATCTCTTCACGTTCCAAGATTTCCGGCGGCTTCAGGCCTCGATCATAGAAATAGATCACATGGCCGCGCAGAAACTCTGCCAGATCCTGGGCTTGGGTGGCAGAGAAGTCCAGGTATTGTCTTCGCTGCGTCTCCGAGACAAGAAGCATGAAGATATTTGCGGACAGAATGCTGATCAGGTTCAGCCGGAGAAAGAACTGGACGTAGATATGGGAGCCCTCTTTCTCCAGGTGCAGCGCAAAACTGAGCAGGCCTGCGATCTTCGCAACATGCTGCAGATTCCACAACCAGACTGTCGGCTGGGGCAAGTTGAGATCAAAGAGGACTTCTGCCATGTACGAGCCGGCAAAAAAGAGCAGGCCGCACTGGATCAAGTTCCACCTCCACAAGAATGTTTTTCGCGCCAAGAAAAGTGCCATGAGGATGAGGGTGAGGTGCAATGCCCCCCCTTGGTAAAACGGTTCAAACGTCGGAGCCACTTCGCCCCAAATGCGTACCCGGCCCGCCAGGTAGGCAGGTACCAGCAGGGCAACTACAACCATCAAGATTCTTTTCGATCGCCGTGAGGGAGCCAGCCACACCAGCAGGTATCCCAGGGAGAGCGTCTCCAGCACTGAAAGGAGCAGGAACGGCCAGGAAAAATCCAAAAGAGGGTAGCCAAACTCCAAGCCAATCAAGAAGAGAGTCCGCAGCAGGACAAAACCGGAGAAAAAGAAGAATGTGGCCGCCAAGGGAAGTCGTTTCCACTTGGGCGGCTGCCGGGAGCCTTCCCAGGCGGCAACCAGGAAAATCAGGCCCGCCAGGAGCGTCTGGAAGACGTGTAAAATGATGCTGTTTTCAAGTGTATACTGAACCACTGAGCCGATCTAAAGCAATTTCCGGGCCAGATTTCCCGGTCGTAAAGAGCCGATCTCTTGTCTTCCGCCGCCGATCGCGCGGAGGCCGGCGCGCCAGGAAGAGCCTCTCCTCTGGTCAACCCTTGAAACTGGACGAGGTGATTTGATACTTGCTCATCAACCGGTGGAAAGCGGGGCGGCTTAGACCGGAAAGCTGGGCCGCTTCGGTGACATTCCCTGCAGTGTGGTTTAACATTCTTGCCACGTACTTCCGTTCGAAGTCTTCGATGATTTCCCGTTTGGCTCGGGCAAAGTCTCCGCTGCTAACCACTATTTCTTTTTCTTCCACCGCCGCCAGAATGGCAGGAGGCAAATCTTCGGGCAGGATCTGAGTAAATTCGGTCAAGGTGCAGGCGCGCTCGATGGCATGACGCAGTTCGCGCACATTTCCGGGCCAGTTGTATTCCTCCAGAATGAACAGGGCTGCCGCGGAAATGCCTTCCAGGCGTTTGGTCACTTTGGACTGAAACAACTCGAAGAAATGATTTGCCAACAGGTGAACGTCGCCTTCCCGGTCCCGAAGCGGCGGCACATCGATGCGAACCACGTTGATGCGGTAATAGAGGTCCTCCCGAAAAGATCCATCGCGTACCATGCTTTCGATGTCCCGATGCGTCGCGCACACGACACGGACATCGAACGGTCTCTCCTGGTTTCCTCCCAGCCGGCGGATACGTCCTTCCTGAAGCGCCCGCAGGAGCTTGACCTGGAGATTGGGCGGCATCTCGCCGATTTCGTCCAGCAGCAGGGTTCCCCCGGAGGCGACTTCCAGCAGCCCGGGCTTGGTCTGGAAGGCGCCGGTAAAGGCGCCCTTCTCATGGCCGAACAGTTCGCTCTCCAACAGGGGTTCAGGCAAGGCGGCGCAGTCCACGGCGACGAAAACCTTCTCCCGGCGGCGGCTGTTCTCATGGATCGTGTGGGCGAACAGTTCCTTGCCGGTGCCGGTTTCCCCGCAAATCAAGACCGGGATGTCAACCTCGCTGACTTTGCGAAGCTTGATCAGCACTTCTCTCAAGACCGGGCTGTCACCAACGATTCTTTCGGCGTGAAACGACTCTGTCAATCTTGCCTGGAGCTGCCGGTTCTCATCCTGCAACGCTTTGAAACGTAAAGCGCGCTCGACGACCAACAGCAGTTCGTCCATCTTGAACGGCTTCCGAATGAAGTCGAATGCGCCACGCCGGACTGCCTGGATGGCGTTTTCCACCGAGGCATAAGCCGTGATGACCACTACCAATTGGTCGTTTCTCATTCGGTGCAGGCGTTCCATGACCTCCATCCCGTCGATGTCGGGCATTCTGAGATCGACGACGACCAGATCATGACGGTACTCCTGGTACAGGAGCAAGGCAGCCTTTCCGTTTTCCGCGCAGTCCACTTGATAGGGGCGCAAGGAAAGCATTTTCTGGCAGGTCGCGAGCATGTCTCGTTCGTCGTCAACAACCAGAATTCTGGGTAAGGATTCCGTCATACGGTCTTGTCTGTTTCAGCAATTGTCTCAACGGCCGGCAGCGTGATGACAAAACGGGTTCCCTGACCTCGCTCACTTTCGACCGAGATCTTCCCCCCGTGGTCTCGCACGATGCGGTAACTGACCGAGAGACCCAGACCGGTCCCTCGCTGCTTGGTGGTGAAGAAGGGGTCGAAAATCTTTTTCAGATGCTCCGCGGGGATGCCGATGCCATCGTCCTCGACCGCAATCTCCACCGCCGATCGCATCGAATCGTAGCGCGTTTGGAGGCGGATCACTCCGCCGGCCCGGGAAGCGTCGATGGCATTGTTGATCAGATTGACCAGCACTTCCTGCATTTGATGCCAGTCTACTGCCGCCAGGGGCACAGGGGAGAATTCCTTGTGCACCCGCAGATTCTGCGACGCAAGACGCGACTCCACGAGTTCCAGGGTTTCCGCCAGAAGCGCATTGATGTCATGCCGCTCGCGATTGAGTTTGTGCACGCGGGCAAAGTCCAGCAACTCGGAGAGGATTCGTGCGGTCCGTGACGCGTGACGCTGGATAACCTCCAGGTCCTCCGCAAATTCGTTGGCGTTCCGGAGCTTTGCGATGGCGACAAGGTAATCGGAGCGGCCCAGGATGACTCCCAGCGGGTTGTTGATTTCATGCGCCACGGCCCCGGCCATTTCTCCCAGGGCTGCCAGCTTGGAAGCCTGGAACAACTGCTTCTGAGTTTCCTCGATTTCGCGGTACTGCTTGCGGATGGTCGCATCTGCCTGGGTCACGATGATCCCCACTAAGATGCTGCTGAAGATGACGACGATGGTAAAAGCGGTAAAGATGATCATGATCTGATGCGCTATTCGCCTGTTTATCATGGCCAGCGACTCTACCAGCTTGACCCAGCCCGTAATCTCTTTGCTGCGGTAGATCGGCATTGCCAGAGCCAGTGTATTGCCTTCGATAGCGGACTCAAACCGGAACGATCCCGCCTGGACGGGTTGTTGTTCCAGAACACGAGTCACCGCTCCCTCCGGACTGATGGTCATACTCAATTGATGGCCATCCAAGTGAATGACTGCAGACCTCAGATCGGGCAGCTTTCCGAAATCCGAAACAATTCTTCGAGCGATCTCGGGGTTGCTCAAAATCTGGCGATTGTTCTGGCCTTGGCTGTCAAAATACATGACGTGCCCGCGCAGAAACTCCATGAGGTCGGTCGCTTCTCGAGCGGCAAACTCCCCATACTCCTGCCTTTCCACGCGCGTGACCAGCAGGATGACGAATCCAGCGAGGAGGACAAACGTCAGATTGAGGCGAATAAAGGCCTTGACGAACAAATCCTGCGTATCCAGCTCGATGACGTGAGCCAGCGCGATCAAGGAACCGACGAAGCTGATGTGCTGGACCGCCCACAAAACCACGCCGTAACTGTGAGCGGAATAGCTGGCTGACCGCGAAAAAAGAAGAAAGCTTAAGACAAATCCCGAGAGCACAAGAGAAAGCAGCCCGCGCGGCGTCTGACTGCTCCTAAGAGGGACAAAAAAGAGTGCCAGCACGATAGCCAGGCCGATCCAGTGAATAGACCCGGGGCCTCTCCCCATCTGAGTCAGGCGACGGAGCAGGTCCGCCAGACCCAATACGACTCCCGCAATCACAATAACCGAAGGAAGGCTCCGGAGGGATGAGGGTACAGTCAAGGCGGTTCCCAGGAGCAAGGCCGCAATCAAGAAGAAAACAAAAGCAACGTCCTCGGGATCGTCACTGAAAAGCCTTTCTTGGAAGTAAAACTCATAAAAACCGAGAGAGGAGCAGAGGAAAAAAGCAAGTCCTAAAACGGCAATGGCGCCAAGCAGCAGCACCAGTCTCTTCTTTCGCCGGAGGGCGCGATTCTTGTAAAAAGCCCATGCCAGACCGAAGGCCAGGAGTCCGCAGAGAATGCACTCCAGCGAGTAAAATACGAAAACATTTTCCGGCGTGGTTTGGAGCGCCATGTAAGGGCCCTTGGATCGCGCAGCTTCAGGAGAATGATGACATCAGACTCCCACAGGAGGCCGCGCCGTGCTATGGGGGTCTGCATCTTTTACAATCGCCCCTTCCTTGACCCTGAGCTTCACTAGATCATTTTGATTGAAGATGTCAATCAAAATGCTTGCGCCGAATTGACATTTCTGTCAATCGGACTGCCGGAAAGTCATCATCGCAACGCGTGAAAACCGGGGACAGCCGCCTCATTTCCCGAATTGCGACGCGCTCGTAATCTCCCCTCGCTCTGTCGGGAAATGAGGTGGCTGTCCCCGGTTTTCAAAAGAGGGCGTATCATTGACTTCA
>JACQGG010000255.1 GCA_016199665.1 Acidobacteriota bacterium
CAGTTCGGCGCCCGCAACGGCGACTTCGTTCCGGTCGCTTTTAACACGCTTCCGCCGGCCGGCCTGCTGGCGCCGCCTCCCGCATTCCCGCTGGCCGGCCTCTCTCTGGGACTGCTGGGCCACGATGAAAGGCTTCGATTTCCGCGCCAGACGTATGACGTCAAGGACGTTGCCATCATCGACGACCCGTTCGATGTGGCAGTGGGAGAGCTGAATCTCAAGACCGGGCAACTGGTCGGGGGTCTGCGGTGGCGCACATTCTGGAACCAGGACCTGTTGACGGCCCTCCTGGTTCAAAACTCGGGACGGATTCCGCCCCAGTCGTTTCTCCTTCAGGGACCGGCCCTGTTTCAGAAGGGGCCCAATGAAGAATTCCTGTTCCGCTACGACGCCATCGAGTTCCGCCCCTTCGACACGTTTATCTTTCCATCTCCAGACCTGAACCCGGCTACCGCGTTCCGCGCCGGACCGGGATCTGTGCTCAGCCCCTTCTTCCGCATGCAGGGGGCGCTTCCCACGGACCTCCCGAGGTCGGTCATGACCGGATCCCAGAGCAGCGTCCTTTCCTCTTTCGGCGACCGCTTCTCGTTCACTTACACCATCCCTTGCGACCCTGCAGGCAGGCCCGCCGCATTTGAATACATCAATGCGAACCCGACCCGGGGCGGCACATTCAAGATGGAAAACCTGGCGTCGGTCGCGTGCATAAATTCGCGGACATCGAGGCAGCCGGCCGGCTCTTACGATACCCTGACCTTCAGCGGCTTCGGGACCTGGAGTCGAGACAGCGAGCCACACATCGCGACGGTGCAGATTTCTATCGCGCCGGACGCTCCGTATGTCAGCATCCTGATCGACGGCGGTCAAGTCTCAAACGTCAACACCAAGCCCCCCGAGAACCCGGTCCCATGACAACGTCGGCGCGCGATTCGGGAAAGGGATATCAAGCCAAGAAACTGATGGGGAGGAGTTGCATGCACCTTCGATCGGCTGTGCTCGTTGTGAGTGTATTCCTGGCCTTCTGTCCGGGGCTCCGTGCATCCGCATTTTCCATCAATGAGCTCGGCGCGCGCGCCATGGGCATGGCCGGGGCTTTCGTGGCGATTGCCGATGACGGATCCGCTCTCTACTACAACCCGGCAGGAATCGCGTTTCAGAAGGGCCTCCTGATGGAGATGGACAGCCTGGCCGTAGTGGGGCTGTTTCGCTTTAAGCCATCGGACACGCCGCCAGGCCAGTACGTGCCGACCAAGGGGTTCAACATGGCCTTCAGCCCGAAGTTGATTCCCGTTTCCAATCTCTACATGACCAAGAGCACCGAAGGGAAGTGGGCATTCGGTTTCGGCGCCTTTGCACCCTTCGGCCTTGCCGCCAATTCGGGTACTTTCAAAGATTCGGACCCGCCGCTCACGAAATTTGTGGGCCGCTATGCCGGCACGCGCCCCCGCCTGGAATCGATCTGGCTGCAGCCCACGGTCGCCTATCGGATCAACGACAACAACAGTCTGGCGCTGGGCGTTGCATTGGTCCATACGCACCTGCTGATTGAAAAGAGCTTTCTGAATCCCCGAGACGACGCGATCACATTCGGCGAAGTTCTGGCGCCGAGGGTCTTTCCCGGACTCAACAAGGACCAGGCGGCCCGTTCCATCGCCCGCCTGCTGCCGGAAGGCCGTTCCCGCGTCGCAGGAACCAGCAACAGCCCGGGGTTTGTCGTGGGATATCTCATGAAGAAGCCCGGGGCTAACATGAGCTTCGGCATCATGTATCGCAGCGCCGTCACACACCACCTGGAGGGCAAGGCCTCTTTTGCCTTTACCGACGACTATGCGCTGAAATCCTTTATCGGCGCCGACACCGTTTACAAGCTCTTTCCAACACAGCCCGTCAAAGGGAAGTTCACCACGCCCTCCAATTTGCAGGTCGGCGTCGCCAAGTCGATGGGGAGCATGACGGTCGCCTTCGATTTTCAGTTGCAGGATTTCAACCGCTTTAAGACTGTTCCCTTGACCTTCACCCAGACGGCGCGCAACGCGGGCACGGCGCTCCCCGACGAGCAGACGCTGGTGTTTGACTTTGTAAACTCCTACCAGCTTCATTTTGGAGTCGAAAAGCGCTGGAGCGACAAGATGGTAGTGCGGGCGGGGTACACTTTTGATCATACGCCGGTGCCGGACAAGAGTGTCGGCCCGTTTTTCCCGGACAGCAGCCGGAATAACTTGACGTTCGGGGTTTCCCGGCAGCGCCGCAACATGGAGTTCAGCTTTTTTTATCAGGCCATGTTCTTCCGGGACCGAACCACCAACGTCGCGGCCAATGCCGTCAACTTCACCAACGGCCTCTATAGCACTTATACCAACCTGTTCGGACTCGGGCTGCGGCTCAACGTCGGTGGCACGACCATCGGCGCGACCCGATAAGAATGCCGCATTGGCGGGTCCTGCCTTTACCCGCCCGCGCAGAATTTGGGGACAGACAGCAAATTCTCTGGCCCAAAATTTCAGGCTCGGGCTGGAAGAATTCGGTATCTGTCCCCAAATTCTGTCCCCAAATCCTGCGCCATAGTGGAGACCGCGGATAGCAGGCTGGTTGGCTTCAACGCTCAGCGTAAGGCTCTTGACTTCTTGCGCACATAGCAGGCGGTGCGGCAATTCGGCCTATTTACATTGACCCTGATTTTAATTACTCTTATCAGGCATCAAGCCGGGTTTGCGGTTCGGATTTCCTGCTGCCCCTGTGTTGCGCGGGGTATGAGAGGGTGTGATCATGGTGAGTTCTTGGCGCCAAAGGCCGTCTCAGCGCAGTTCAGGAGCTCCAAATTCCACTGTGCTGCAAACGATATATCCTGTACCCACCAGGGGAATATCTGGAGTGATACTCGTTCGCAGTCGGGACAGGTGACGGCAGCATCAATTCAAAAGGAAAGGAGCATTATGCGCAGTAGATCGAAACAATGCATTATAGTTGCGGCTTGCCTCCTCGGGTTTTGGGCGGTGGGCTTTAGCGGTCAGTTGGGAGGAAGCAAAGGGAGCAATAGTGTGCCTGGGCACCTCGAGGAAACTAAAGAGGCAATTCTCGCTCAGGACCCTCTCCTTGCCCGCAGCGGTCCGACCGGTCGCACGGCAGTGCCTCCTACCGTTCTGGCCGTTGACGTCGAAAAGATTGTCATCTATGTTGCGGACGTAGCCTTTGACAGGTTCACAACCACTCCCGCTCCGACCGAGGTGCAACCGAGGGCGTTCGCGTCAAACGTCGGCCTAGGCGACATTGTAGCTGTGAATGGCAAGCCTGCCAGGGGAACCTGGTTCCTGCGTGCGTCGACAGTGCTCAGCACCCCAAACCCCGGCCCAACCACCGGCATCGCCATTGCCGACACTGAACGACTGGCAATAGTGGATCAGATCTTTGAAATCCAGCAGGCTGACGGTAAAGAAGTGGGAACCATTGTCTCCTATGGTCCCGGCTTTGGTCCTCAGCCGGTAGGAGCGCCCGCGGCACAACGGCTCAGCAACTTGGCCGTTATTGGCGGAACGGGCGCCTATCTTGGGGTTCGCGGCCAACTCGGCACTACGGGCTTCGGCCCCGACAAACCGCCAATTCGTTTTGCCTCTGCTTCGGAAATCCCCGCGCTTCGACGGGTTTTTGGTGGGGGTACGCTCAACTTTGTTGTACACCTGATCCCAGCAACCGCGCCCGAAGTCGTAGAACTGGCCAACGACCGGCCCGCTGTATTCCACGCCTCGGATCATGTCTTGGTCACGGCTGCCAATCCCGCCAGCCCCGGTGAAGTTCTCTCCATGCTGGCGCGAGGGTTGGGGCCCACCAGACCGGGCGTGGATCCCGGCAACCCATTCCCGAGGGAGCCCCTCAACCTGGTAAATTCGCCAGTGGAAATTCTCGTTGACGGTACACCGGCACAAGTTGTGTTTGCCGGCGGGGAGCCCGGCTCGGTCAATGTCTACTCAGTCGACTTCCGCCTTCCCACCAGTACTAAATCGGGTCGAAGTACCCTTCAAATCCGAGCCGGTCACATGAATGGGCTTGAATTCTCCATACCGGTTCGTTGAAGACTGATGGGGGATGGGCCCGATTCCAGCCCATCCCTCTCATCAACGAGTCAGGGTGCCCGCTACACTTCAAAGACCGTGAGCAGGCCAGTAGGTGCCTTGTCGTAGCTCCGGACCAAATGCGGGGAGTAGTCAAATTTCACGGAGTCGAGCGCTTACGTTTTCTAACGCGTAGCTTCTTGGCTTCTTTGTGCAGTGAACCGATGAACCGCTTGTGCGTGTCAAACGGGCCATAAGAACGGCCTTTCCTAAATTCTTCCAGGCTTTGGGCAATGCCGCGGTCAACGATATAATAACCAACATTGCCTCGGACTCATGAAGGACAGCATCGTTTGGGTGAGCGCTGCTGGCCAGATTTCGTACTGGATTCAGAGCGTCAATGATGGCTGCCATCGACTTGAGCACTCGATCGATGTCCGCTGCACGTGGCTCTCGAACAACGAGAGCTGGGTGATGGGACCTGAGCAGCTTGTACAAATCTGTTACAGAACTATCGCCTTGGAACGTGAGTCCAGCTTTCGTCGCAATGGCTTTAAGGTATCCGTGAAGAGCGGTGTGGATTCGGTCTACGCCGCTGGCTGCACCGCGGGAGTGAATGAGAATCCCTACCGGACGGATAGGGCGGCGCGGTTCGACTGCACGCCGGCGACTGTTACAATCACCGGAACATTGTTCAGCCTGGGACTGTCCAACGGCACAATCACCCTCAGCTCATAGATCCCGACCTCGCGCGGAGCAAGCGTGGAAGAAACGATCTGTGCCGCTCTTCCGCCAATCGTCACTCTTGGCGAAAAAATCGTTTCGTTCGGCGTCTCTCCGTCGCCGTGTTCCCCATTCTCCAGAGTTGGGGAGACAAGACCGAGACCGGTCACTTGAATGGCAACGGTTTCGCCCGGACGCGCCGGATGCGACGGATGATTTAACATTCCGTCAGAGTTGCGCGCCACGGCGCTGGCTCCCTCCAGGAAAGTCACTTCGCGATGCTCCCCGTAATGGTGAACATATATGCCAGGGGCAGCCGCCAAGACGGGGATTTCGAGCGGAGGTTGCTGTTCCGCGGATCCTTCTTTCAGATAGGCCAGCGGCACTTTCCTGCGATTCCTGCTGCTGGCCACGACACTGTAAGGAATCTGGAATTCCACTCGCGTAGGGCTCACTGAGAAGATGGGCGCCGGGATCCTATCCACCAAAACTTGAACACCGTTTAGTCTTGTGGTGACATCTGCGGTGAAGATCCCTTCTTCAAGTCTGACAAACGGCGCTGTCTCGGTTGAGTTTGCGAGATTGCGTCCCAAGATCACGGCCCGGGCGCCTGGACTCAGGTCGATGGGAGCAACAGTTCCAGCGGCAGCGCTGAGGACGTCAATGGATGTAAAAACCGGACGGCTGTTACAGACTGTCCAGCCGAGCGCGGGATCATAGAGCTGAACAACGTTGCTCAATCCGCCCGGAGCAGTATCGGCACCCACCATGGTTCGCCCCCCTGCAACGTAAAACTTCCTGTTTAGAATCGCCGCTCCGCTGCCGGTAGTAGAAACGGGCGCCTCATGGCCGTCCCTCCAAGCGTTCTGCGATAGTTCAAGGATCTGCATCCGTTGATCATCCGTCGGCCCATCTAAGCTGAGACGGCCCCCAACCAAGTAAATGCGCCCGGCCAGGAAACCGGCCGACGCATCGTAGACGGCTCTAAGCATCAAAGGTCCCGAGGACCAGGAATTGGTCCGGGTATTGTAGATAAAGACCCGGTTTGTAACCTGATCGCCCGCAACTCGGCCACCCACTTGATAGAGGCTCTCACCGACCGCAACCAGACTGGCGCCGGCCACAGCCAAGGGCGCCCTTGCACCCTGCCGCCATGTGTCCGCCACGGTGTCATAGATCTGGACGTCCTGGCTGAGCAGGAGCCTACCCTGAGCATCACTCGTCCACCCACCAATTACGTAGATGCTATTGCCCACAGCGCCTGCTCCTGCCTGAGCCACAGCAATAGGCGCTGGAGAGGCGACCGTCCAGCGACCGATATCGGCATCGAGAACCTGAACCACTCCCGTAGGCGCTGCGTCAGACCAGATCCAGCCACCCACCGCGTATATCCTGTTTCCCACAACGGCGCTCTGGGACGCAGTTACAGCCAGGGGCATGGGAGCGCCCCTTTCCCACCGGTTGGCGGCCGCATTGTAGATCTGAACTTGGTTTGTCACGGGCGAACCGTCGAATCCACCCAACTGGTACAGACGCCCCCCAACCGCCACGAGCCCTGCGCCGTGTGTCACGGCTGAAGGCTGGCACGGAGGATCGGGAATCTCTCCCGGAATTTCCCGCAACTCGAAAGTGACCAATTCAAAATGCGGGTGAAAAAACGCGCTGTCCGGCAACAGAATACCGTCGGGATTGGTTTCGTCGCTGGGACAGTTCTGTGGCGGAAAGCCAGGCAAGCAACCGGTGGGGTTGGCAAAGTAGAACCTTCCCTGGTCTCCAAACGCAAAGGGTGGAAACAAACCCAGTTTTGGAAAGACCGTCACAGGCGCGATGGTCTCTCCGCGAAATTCAAAGCCGGTGATCCTCCCTCCAGAGTCTGCGCTAAACTTTCCTTCTCTGAATACCCGGGGACGGTCCGAAAACGGCAGTGGAATGGGAAGATCTACTGGCGGATAGTCATTAGGAAAGCCAAATGGGATACGAATGTTCTTATCGACGCTTGCGATGACGCTGTTCTGAAAAAGAGCGTGAATTTCAATTTCCACAGCGCCGGTTTCGAGGTCAAGCGTCCCCCGGCTGTCCACCAGTTCACTGTTGAAGGCCCGATTGCGGACGAGCCTGTAAGTCTGGCCTCCGGGAAACGCAATACCGTCGTCGATTCCGACTCCGTTGAAAAGGACACTGAACTCAACTTTTTTTCCCACCGGTTCATCAAAACGGAATTCAATCCATCCGCTGAGCCGTGTCTTGCCGGGGACGGCGCGCCCCCTGTAAAACGCCGGAAAGTTGAAGAACTCATCACCGAAGGCACTCTCCGCCGAGTCTAACGGCCCAGCCAGCCGCCTGGAAGCAGGAAGCACGATCGCGCCATAGAGACTGCAGCAGAACCCTAGCAGGACTAACAAAGCTACCGACTTTTTCATCACAAATCTTCTCCGCGACCATGGGTAAAACTAGAATTTCTTGGGAATTTACGGCTCCTCGGGTAGTATTATTATCAGCTTTCGTGGGGGAAATCATCTGTGATGTTGCGATTCTGCCACGCTGACGGAAACGGTTCTGAGGCTCTCCGAAGAGGACCGCCGGCAATTCTTGCAGTTGGAGGGCGCAAGGATTTTTGAGCCGATGCCGGGCCGCATGATGCGAGAGTACGTCGTTGTGCCCCCATGCGTGCTGGAGCGATTTAATACCCTGCGTCAATGGGGTAACCGATCTCTCCAGTTTGCGCAGTCGCTCAAACCGAAGCAAACCAAGAGACGGCAAGCGACGCGGGTCCCTTAAACCAAATGTTCGGGAGGTGCTGTCATGTATTCAAGCTCAAATTTAATTCGCCTTTGCGGCCTGGCAAACTTTCTGGCGGGTCTACTCACAGCTCTGTACTGGTTTTTCCATCCCGGTCTGACGGATCCGGCTGCTCCACTCGGGAGCCGCTGGATGTTGGTGAACACCATGTTCATCATTCTCCTGGTGCTCAACCTGCTGGGTCTGGTGGGGCTTTACGGGCGCCAGTCAGAGAGCGCCGGGACCCTCGGCTTTCTAGGCTTTCTAATCGCCTTTTTCAGCACGGCGCTCTTCATAGGCGCCGGTACTTTTGACGCATACGTCAATCCGGTCTTAACCGCGAGCGCCAAGGAGCTTCTTGATCCGAAGGGACCGCTGCTGGCCGGCCCGATGGCAGCTCTGTTTGGTGTCACAGGGATTGGCTTTGCCCTGGGATTTGTGTTATTTGCCATCGCCATCATTCGCGCCGGGGTGTTGCCTCGGTGGGCGGCCGTCTTACTGTTGCCGAGTGCTCCCATTTTAGGACTCAGCCCCTTGATGCCAATAACGGCGCGAATGATCGGATCTGTAGTGTTTGGCATTGCAAATATGTGGCTCGGCTACGCGCTTTGGTCAGAGAAGCCCCGGGCCACTTAAGGTGGCTCGCAGGCGCGTGAACTGGCTTGTGAGGGTCGCTCTGTCGCCGGGAATTGTCGCCTCGCCCTTCAGTTGAGATATATTGGCAGTTAGCCCAAGTTCGTCACTGAACCACGACCGGCAGGGAGCGGCGCGGAATTTCAATGAGCTAGCGCGCCGCTTGCTTACGCGCGCGGCTCTGTGACGAACTTGGGTTAGAGCCCGGCTTAAATTCTTTGGGTCCCGGGTGAGGCCGCAGGCTATTTTTCCACCTTGAGCAGAGTTTCGAAGCCCGGACCCAGTGGCACGGTTGAACGGGCACGTCGGGCCACAGCATCGACGTCCACCAGTGGAAAGCTGGTTCGGTAGGCGCTATTGATAAACTCCAGGAGACGGTTGGCCAGGACTGCATGGGCAGTCGGAGTAGGAAAGAGCGCGTCCTTAGAATAAAAGCCCTGCTGAAAACCACCCCCGACCCGAGAGGAACCCGCCTGGACCCCCCGGTCGCGGACTTCCTTTATGAAGCCGTTCAGATCGAAGACGCGCAGGCCATTGCTCGAAGCGACGGAGGCAATAGCGGAATTGTACCCCTGTACTGACTCTCGGATTGCGGCAGCGGTCGCGGCTCGTAACACCACATGATCGGACAGTGGCCCGCTGCGCCGCCCGCGCAGCCTGTCTCCGATTTCAACCAGCCCGCCCAGCGTTACCAGATCCAACGGATTCAAGGCGAAACGGGAAGCCAGAGTCGTGGCATCGGCGCCATAGAGCTGGGCGGCATTTTGAACGCCTGAAAAGTAGGGAAAATCAGTGGGGTCGGGCACACTCATCAGAAGGATCGTGCCGTTTGTATTGCGCATCCGGGTCACCAGGGCGGTGTAGTCCCTCGTGAAAGAATCTACCGGCGTTATACGCGTCCGATTCCCGCTGAGCGCGGCGTCCAATACATCACCCGAACCCATTTCGACAATTGCGAAAGTGGGCGCCATCATTTCCGCGTACTCCACCTGTGTCCACAGGGGCGCCTTCTCAAAAATCGACGCCGGATATCCGAGGATCAAATTGGCCAGAGTGCGCCTTGCATCGCCTTCAACTACCAAAGGGGTGGAGGGCCGGGTTTGCAGCGATTCCGAAACCCGCACGAAAGGAATGGAAAGATTGAACGCGAACAGGGGAAACGGCAGGGCGCGCAGCACGCTCTGATTGGATTTGGGAAGCACGCCCGGCACCGGATCAAATGAAGTCACAACGACCGGCCCCCCGTCCCTGATCAGTGGAAGAGGGAAGATCGTGCGCATCTGCGTTGCCATCAGCGCCGGATAGGAATTCTTCTGAAACTGGTCGATCAACCGGAAATCGGCAAAACCCGCCGACAGTCCCCCGCCGACCACGATAAAATTTGTCGGGTCAAATTGGCTTTGCTGGGCTTCCAGGCCGGACGCAGCAAAGAAAAATATTGCAAACAGCAGCCTTCTCATTTCTTGGAGTCCACCGTGGTCGCTCCCAAATTAATGCGAAGTCCGATGCCACCCAGGTGAGCAAAATTACGATACTCGCCATTGGTGAATACCTTGGCTCGCTCGGCCACATTGGTGGTACGATTCATGAACTTCATTGCCTGATAAAAAATTGTAAACTCCATGTTTTTTCGCTGCCGAGAGGCTCCCACAGTGAAACTGTGGCGGCTACTGTCAGGAAAAAGGGGACCCACGCTCTTATCCGGAACCGGAGAGTGGTCAAACATGTAGCCGGCCCTTGCCACTGTATCCTTGTTCAAACGCCTCTCAATTCCCGCGTGCAGGAGGTAAGAGTTTTCAAAGTCAAAAATCAGCCGACTTTCTTTCGGTGTAGCGGTGTTTTCAGTCTTGCTGAAATTTACGGGGACACTCTGGAATCTTGCAAAATCCTGAAACTGAAAATCGAAGGCGATTGTGCTGCCCCAGAGGGCGGAATTGGCAACTCCAATGGCATAATTCGCGGGGGTAGTGAAGGAACCTTTGATCGCCTGTTTGGGGAACAGGTTGGGTATCGTCTCCGCACCGACGAAAGCTTTGAGTGGGTAATTGTCCGTGAAGGCGAACGAGGCCTCTCCGTCTAGATGATGCGTGACGGCGCTGCGGTAAGCCAAACCGATCGCTGTCTTTGATCCTGTGTGCCGATACAGGTAGCCCAAAGCTATTCCCGCACTGTCACTGGTTCCAGCAAGGCGCGATCGCCCCTCAGGCAGTAACCTCGCGATGGAGCGACCAGCCAAAACGGGATCAACGCGGGGGAAGATCTTATCCGCGACCAATTCGCCAAAGGTACGGGCATCATCCAACGGATTGAGGATGCTTTGCTCGAGCATGAGATGGGTGTGCACCAGGGCAAGGCCCAGCGCGAGGGCGCTATTATCTCCCAGTCTATAGGCGACCGTTGGCTGAAACCAGATGGATTCCAGTCTGGCTCGGTTTCCCGCAAAGCGCCCGACATATTTTGAGGTTGCTGGATCGGAGTCCTTGAAACTTGTGAAGTTTGCCGACAACCCGAACGGTGAAAAGGCGCCAAACCCAAAAGTGAGCTTCGGCGACAGCTCCTTGGTCATGAACAGACTGCCCACAGGAATAAGTTTCGGTTTCACCGAACCGTTATAACCTTTCTTGGGAACGAGGGTCCCTGGAGGTGTCTCAGAAGGGAAAAAGCGGAACAAGCCGACAACAGCCAGATTATCCAACTCCATCCGCGTGCCGTCCTGAAAAGCAATTCCGGCAGGATTGTAAAAAAGGGCGGATCCGTCGTCAGCAATGGCCACAAAGGCCCCTCCCATTCCCATGGCTCTTGCTCCAAGCTCGTTGATTGCGAACGCGGAGGCTTCTGCCTCAATGGAAACGGCCCACCCGACGACTGTCAAAGCCAAAAATGATCGGAAGCACATAAAATTGTCTGTGGCTTGTACCCGCGTATTAAAAGTCCGTCAAGACTCCTCCATGCTATAGACCTCCTTTTCCTGTGTCAATATTTGCGCAAAACCTGACCTCTCCTGCTAAAACTGAGGCTGAGGATCTTCGCCCGCCCGATATGTTGCAGTGCTGTCTGACCAAAGACGGTCACGTACGCCCAGGCTTTAGTTGTCTTGCAAATGGTTAGAAGCTGGTATAAATGATCCGACAACATTTGAATGCTGCGGCTGGGCCCACCCAGTGCGGTGTTTTTGTATAGGGGTGCTGATTCAGATTCAAGCGCCTCTTCTGAGGAGCATGACTGAGCGCGGCTTATTCCACAGGGCGCGGCGCAAGCTTTATTCGCTGGCGCTGGCTTGCTTCATTCTGTGGCTGGTTTATGCATGCTGGCCAATGCTAGCTCTGACGACCCGCGGTGTCCGAGTCATAGGGATAGCGCGGACCGCTGAGGTCTACAGATTACTCGCGCAAGTCGGCCACTACAACAAAGTGCTCAATGTAGAGATCAATGACGACCGGGGTGATCCCTTTGGGCCGAGGATCCGCCAGCTCGAAGGGCGGCGGGCCGGGGGGCAGTTGAGCGCAGCGGATGAGAGCGAATTGGGCAATCTGTACCTGCGTTTGGGACGTTTCGAAGACGCTATCGCCGCTTTTGTGCGTTGCCTGGATGCAGGCAGCAACAGCTACAGCACCTACTTTGATCTGGCGCTGGCTTACATGCGACTGGGAGAGACTGATAATTGCGCACACAGCCCCGTAAGCAATACCTGCCTTCTACCGGTCGCGCTCCTCCACACCGAGCGCCGGGGAACAGCCCGGGCGGCAGAGATGTTTGAGCGCGCGCTGGAGCAGAAGGACACGCTGGAGGCTCGCTGGTTGCTTAACCTGATGCATATGCTTTTAGGAGATCATCCACAGGCGGTACCGGAGAAGTACCGGATGACTCCCTCTTTCGCTGGTGA
>JACQGG010000252.1 GCA_016199665.1 Acidobacteriota bacterium
CCTCACAACAACCCGGCCCCGGCAGGGGCCGGCGGATTAATCGAGAAAACGGTCGTCATACGTAATCCCGCTCTGCCGAAGCAATTCTATCAGCTCATCGCGAAAGCTCCTTCGGCGATGGTGTTCCCTTTGCGTCTGAATGTACTGGCGCACACTGTCTGTGGCCGAGGGACTGACCGTAACTTGTGAGGAGATCCGCCTACCAGGAGTTCGCAAAAAAACGCTCACCCCTGCTACCTTCCTGTCGGCCCTCCGGGCCGACCCCAGCGATGAAGCGCTGGGCTAAATTCAATTGCCCCTCCGGGGCAGTTCAAATGTATAAACTCCAGGCCACCGACTTGAAGGCGGTGGTTGTTTGCTCAGCCTTCAACCCTTCAGCGCGTGCGGGTGCTTTTTTCCAGCCGGCTCCGGAACGCCTGATGATGCGCATGGCAGATAGCGACGGCCAGAGCGTCAGCGGCGTCGTGAGGCTCCGGGACTTCTTTGAGGTTCAGCAGCAGTTTGGACATTTGCTGCAGTTGAGCCTTTTCAGCGCGGCCGTAGCCGACGACGGCCTTCTTTATTTCCAGCGGGCTGTACTCGAACAGTGGGGTGTCGTGCATGGCGGCACAAAGCAGAATCACGCCGCGCGCATGACCCAGGACCAGGGCGCTCTTGACGTTTACAGCGTAGAACAGGCTTTCGACGGCGACTGCTTCCGGCCGGTGCCGTTCCAGGATGGCATCCAGAGCGTCATGGATATTGCGGAGTGAATGCGGCAGGTCCTGCTCCGGCTCGCGTCGGATGCAGCCGTAGGTGACGCACTCATGGCGCCGGCCGTCGGTCCGCACTACGCCGTAACCGGTGGCCCTGGCGCCCGGATCTACGCCCAGAACGATCACGTTGAAACGCCCGCCGGGTCGGGATACCGCGACGACGCCTGCGACGCCGGGAAAGAGGAAGGGCGGATCACCGTGAATTCTTCTCCAGAGCAGAAGCTGGAGGCGAGAGGCTAGAGGCCAGAGAGCCCGTCCACCGCTGGCTCACCGCCCCCTGACCCCCGATTGCTGCCTGCCGCAAACTCCGACCTCCGACCTCCGGCCTCCAACCTCTAGCTGGCGGCCTCCAGCTCCGCTTCATCGATGTCGAAGTTGGCATAAACATTTTGAACGTCGTCATGCTCTTCGAGGGCCTCCATGAGCTTGATCATCTGCTCGGCCTTCTTCCCCTCCAGGGGCACCTGAGTCTGGGGCAGCATGGTGATTTCGGCCGTCGACACCGTTTTGCCGCGGCCTTCGAATGCCTTCTTTACGTCCTCAAACGTTTCAGCAGAGCAAATCACTTCATAGCCGCCCCCGGAAGCTCTCAAATCGTCTGCCCCCGCTTCCAGCGCGATTTCCATCAACTCATCCTCGGAGCCGGCCGACTGTTCCAGCGTCAGATAACCCTTCCTGTGAAACATCCAGGCCACCGAATTGGTTTCGCCCAGGTTTCCGCCGTACTTGGTCAACACGTGCCGGATTTCCGCCACGGTGCGGTTCTTATTGTCCGTCACCGCGGCGATGATCATCGCGACGCCGCCCGGTCCGTAGCCTTCGTAGTTGACATCCTCGAAGGCCTGGCCGGGAAGTTCGCCTGTCCCCTTCATTATGGCGCGTTTGATGTTGTCGGCCGGCATGTTCACCGCTTTTGCGGCGGCCACGGCTCCGCGCAGACGGGGATTGGCGTCGATGTCCCCTCCGCCCATTCTAGCGGCCACGGTCATTTCCTTAATCAGTCTGGTAAAGTCGCGGCCTCGCTTTGCATCCACCGCCGCCTTTTTGTGCTTGATCGAGTGCCATTTTGAATGTCCCGACATGGCTCGTTTTCTCCGACCTTGTGGACTGCAACATTCATCTGTTACAGCACACCGGTGTAGTGCGTAGTTTCATTAGGTTTGCAACGACACTAGCTTAGCTCAAACAACCGCCAAATGCATCCGAGCTTACCAGATCACCAGTCCGGCGTAGCCGACGACGCTGGCGTAGTCTCCGGTGACGTCGCCGGAGTTGGCGTATCTTACCAGCTCCGCCTGCCTGGCTCCCAGACTGCGCGCCGCAAAGAGGGCCGCCGTGGTCGGAGCGTAGCCGCACATGCTGATGCGGTGCTCCTGCACAGTCCGGTGGAGCTTCTCGGCGTCCAGGTCCAGGATGGCGCCGATCGCCTTCAGATCCTTTTGCCGGGCCCGTTCTGCAGGCTCGTAGTGAGTCATGTCACTGCTGGAGACAATCAGGACGGGATCTGCACGAGCGCCAATCACTGACGCAATGGCCTGGCCTATCTGGCAAAGCTCCGGAAGACTGCCAATTCCAACATTGATCGGGACAAAAGAGAAGGCGGGCCTCAGAAACTGGAGGAACGGCAGATGGACTTCCAGAGAATGTTCAAACTGATGGGCTTCGGCGTCCTCCTCAAGCAGCGGGCAGGCCCGCTTCAACTGCAGGGCCAGCTCCGTATCGATAGGCGCATCCCCCAGCGGGGTGCGCCAGACTCCTTCGCTCATGATCGCAACCGGAGCGCCGCGGCCGGTATGATTAGGGCAGAGGATGACGAGCTTGCCGGGCAGCGCCACCTGTCGGTAGGTCTCCCCCGCCACTCTACCTGAGTAGATATAGCCGGCATGAGGGCCAATTACAGCAATGGCGCGGCGTTTCTCCGCTTCAAAGTCGGTCAGCTCCCGCAGCATGCGGTCAAGATCCGGCTTTGCCGCCGGATAAAAGGCACCGGCGACCGCGGCGGTGCGAATCACGACTCCCCCTTGATTAACCCAGGTTCGTCACCGAACCGCGACCGTCAGGAAGCGGCGCGGAATTTCAATGAGTCAGCGCGCCGCCTGCATATGCGCGCGGTTCTGTGACGAACTTGGGTTTAGAGACCATTCTATCACCAAAAATTTCACCGCGAAGACGCGAAGTTCGCAAAAGGCATGCCGGTTTCTCTGGCGGTCGCTGTCGCCCGGTTTTCAACGAATCGTAATAGTTGAGGCTGGCAGTGCAGAGCGCGCGGAGCGGCTGTTCTCAACGTGCCCTCCGCGGTTCCGCAACAACGAGTGAAAATGCAAACTCGCAGAAGCGAAGCCGGGAAATCTTCGCGCTGTCCGCAGCGTCGCGATGAATCTCTATTCAGTAAGAGAGCGTCCCGCTCCGTCCCAACAGCCGCTCAATCCGCTTTTTGACTGGAGGATGGGTCGAAAAGAGGTTCATGATGGCGCCCGCTGAAAAGGGGTTGACGATAAACAGATGTGAGGTGGCCGGGGAAGCCTGAAGGGGACGCGCCGAGGAGCTGGCATGCAGCTTCTCGAGAGCTCGAGCCAGCCCGTACGGATTGCCCGCCAGATGGGCTCCCGTGGCGTCAGCTCCATACTCTCTGGATCGGGACACGGCCATCTGAATCAACATGGCGGCGATGGGAGCAACGATGATTGTGAACAGGTAACCTAGAGCTCCGCCCCCTTCGTCCCGGTCATCCCGATTCCCGAATCCGCCAAACAGCGCGGCAAAGCGGGCGGTATGGGCGATCCACATGATGGCGCCAGCCAGCGTAGCCGCTACGGAACTGATGAGGATATCGCGGTTTTGCACATGTCCCAGTTCATGAGCGATCACGCCTTCCAGTTCCTCGTAGTTCAACAGACGCATAATCCCTTCGGTGACGGCGACGGCCGCATGCTGCGGATTGCGGCCGGTGGCAAACGCGTTGGCTGCTTCGCTGGGAATGACATAAATTCGAGGCAACGGCAGACTGGCGCGCTGGCAGAGATTTTCGACAATGCGAAAGAGATCCGGAGCTTGTTCGCGGGTCACCTGTTTGGCTCCATAGGAGGCCAGCGCGATCTTGTCCGAAAAGAAGTAGGCGGCGAAATTCATAACGGCGGCAAACACCAGCGCCATTAGCATGCCGCCCGACCCGCCCACCATTTGTCCGATGACCAGAATCAATCCGGTCAAGAGTCCCAAGAGCAACGCAGTTTTGAAGTAGTTCGTCATCGCGTATCATCCTCCAAGTCCATTATACGCTTTTGAAGCGTCCGCCGTTCGCCCGACTTTCCCTTCGGCCGGAGACGCACACGGGAAAAGATCTCACCGCAAGAATGCGATGTCCACCAAGTCATCTGTTTCTCGAACGCGATACTACGTTGTCTCGATCTTGATCGAGCGAGCCCGTGTTTCGGAACGCTTGTGGAGGACAAGCTTCAGGATGCCATCCCTGAAAGTGGCATCCACCGCTTCCGGGTCTACAGCGTCCGGCAGTCCAAAGGAGCGGGCAAACGTGCCGTAGGATCGCTCGATCCGGTGGTAGTTTTCCTTTTTCGTTTCGCTTTCAAGCCTGCGCTCCCCGCGAATCGTCAGCGTGTTGTTTTCAATGCGAACCTCCAGGTCTTTCTTGTCTATCTCCGGAAGCTCAGCCTTGATGACGATCTCCTTGTCCGTCTCATAGATGTCGACAGCCGGCGCCCAGGCCGCGGCGACAATCGCGTCATCGCCCCCGGCCCGGGAGCGCGACATGCTGTCCTCGAACAGTTTGTTCATCCGGTCCTGCAAGCTCACCAGGTCTCTCAAAGGGTCCCAGCGCTGAATGGCCATGTTCTTCCTCCTCGCGGCCTGGCCCGCATTCCTCACAAATTTTCCACCGCCTGGTCGCCAAAACCGGTGAGAAATTCGGGCTAATGGATCTTCTCTTTTACCGCAAATTCCGCGGTAGAGAACGCCAGCTTTCCGCTTCCTGCATCATGGTCAACTTCCACGGCATCGCCCTCGTGAATTTCTCCATCGAGCAGTTTTCGCGACAATCGGTCCAGGATCTCTTTCTGGAGCAGCCGCTTCAACGGCCGGGCCCCGTAGACAGGATCGTAACCCTGCTGCGCCAGGTAATCACGCGCCGCTTCGGTGATTCGCAGCGTGATGTTGCGATGAGCCAACAGGCCGGCCAGCCGTTTGAGCTGAATCTGCACCACCTGGCGCAACTGGTCTATGCCCAAACGCTTGAAGATGATGATGTCATCGATGCGGTTGAGAAATTCCGGCTTGAAGTGGGCATGCAGCGCTTCCTGGACGCGACGCTCAATTTCGGCGTCGGACAGATTTTCCGCTTCCGAGATCCACTGGCTTCCGATGTTTGAAGTCATTAAAAGAACCGTGTTCTTGAAGTCAACTGTGCGTCCCCTGGCGTCAGTGAGGCGGCCGTCATCCAGGATTTGAAGCAATACGTTGAATACCTCCGGATGGGCTTTCTCGATTTCATCGAACAGCACCACGGCGTAAGGACGTCGCCGAATGGTCTCAGTCAGATATCCGCCCTCCTCATAGCCGACGTATCCGGGAGGAGCGCCGATCAGCCGGGCGACCGCGTGCTTTTCCATATACTCGGACATGTCGATGCGAACCATCGCCTTTTCGTCATCGAACAGAAATTCGGCGAGTGCTCTGGCCGTTTCCGTCTTTCCTACGCCCGTCGGTCCCAGGAATATGAAGGATCCGACGGGGCGCTTTTCATCCTGAAAGCCGGCCCGAGACCGGCGCACCGCATCGGCGACCGCTTCCAGGGCGTGATCCTGACCGACGACGCGCCGCCGCAGCCGATCTTCCATGTGCAGGAGCTTCTGCTTTTCGCTTTCCATCATTCGTGATACCGGAATTCCCGTCCACTTGGAAACCACTTCGGCGATATCTTCGGCATCGACTTCTTCTTTGAGCATCTTTTGTTCTTTCTGCAGCGTTGCCAGCCGCTCGTTGGCCTTCTGAATTGCCTGCTGCAACTGAACAGTCCGGCCATAACGGAGCTCGGCGACCTTGCCCAGGTCACCCTCCCGTTCGGCCTTCTGCTCCTCCGCCTTGATGGCTTCCAGTTGTTCCTTGCTCTGGCGAATCTGATCGATGATTTCCTTTTCCTGTTTCCAGTGCAATTTCATCCGGTGGCTGGTCTCCCGCAGGTCGCTCAGCTCTCGTTCAATTGCGGCCTGGCGATCCAGGGAAGAGCTGCTCTTGTCCCGGGCCAGCGCCTGCCTTTCGATTTCAAGCTGGCGGATCTTCCGCTCCACCTCGTCGATTTCGGTCGGCATGCTGTCAATCTCGATGCGTAATCTTGACGCCGCCTCATCCATCAGGTCGATTGCCTTGTCGGGCAGGAAACGGTC
>JACQGG010000251.1 GCA_016199665.1 Acidobacteriota bacterium
AGCGCCACCAGGAGACCAAAGCCGACGACAATGCTGCGAAGCAGCCGCGGAGAGATTCGCTGCGCCGCATGCGCGCCGCTATACCCGCCCAGGACCGACGCGCCCGCCATAATGCCCGCCGCCTCCAGGTCGACCGCGCCAATCAGCAGGAAATAAAGCATCGCCATGGCGTTGATGAGCAGACCCAGCAGCACCTTCAGTGCGTTGGCCGACTGCAGATCCTCGGGCATGAAGACCGCCATCGCCGCCAGCATTAGAATGCCGATCCCGGCGCCGAAGTAACCTCCATACACCGAGATCAACAACTGAACCACCCATAGAGCGGCCGACGTCCGGCGGGGGCCGCCTGCGGAGCGCCGCGCGACCCACCGACCCACCGGTCCTTGAACCATAAGCAGAACACAGGCCAGCAGTATCAGGTACGGAACGATCACGCGAAACGCTTTCTCCGGGGTGTAAATCAGCAACATGGAACCGATCAGCCCCCCAAGCGCTGAAGGCACGGCAAGAATCAGGGCCTGATCGCGCTGCACCGAGATCTGGCGCCGGTAGGCCCACACACTGGCCACTGTTCCCGGCCAAAGAGCGACGGTGCTGGTCGCATTGGCGCGCACCGCGGACCTGCCGCCATAGAGCAGGGCCGGGAAGCTGAGCAATGTGCCGCCGCCGGCCACGGCGTTGACAAAGCCTGCAGCAAACCCGGCGCAGAGGATCAACCCCAGTCCCCACATTGAAGATCAGCCTCCTGCCCGATCAAACCACACCCCACCGGCACAGGCAACGACTTTCCATAGGATTCAATGGCTGCATTCCACATTCCGCAATCCGCATTCCGCATTGGAAAGGCCTCACCCAGACGCCTTGCCCGGCGAGGCGGGACGGGCCACCGGCGGCTTGACCATGCCAAGCGACTCTCGCAGGCGAGTTGTCAGTTTGCCGGCAATGTCCGGATTGTCTTTCAGGAACTGGCGCGCGTTTTCCCGTCCCTGCCCCAGACGCTCTCCGTTGAAGGAGAACCAACTGCCGCTCTTCTCGATGATCTTTTTCTCCACGCCGAGGTCCAGCAGATCCCCTTCCCGTGAGATCCCCTCGCCGTAGAGAATGTCAAACTCCGCCTCTCGGAAGGGAGGCGCCAGTTTGTTCTTGACGATCTTAACCTTGGTGCGGTTGCCGACCACCTGGTCCCCTTCCTTGAGTGAAGCAATGCGGCGGATCTCCATTCGAATCGAGGCGTAAAACTTGAGCGCGCGGCCGCCGGTGGTCGTTTCCGGATTGCCAAACATGACGCCGATCTTTTCTCGAATCTGGTTGATGAAGATCAGGCAGGTGTTGGACTTTGACACGATCCCGGTCAGCTTCCGCATCGCCTGAGACATCAGCCGCGCCTGCAGTCCCATGTGCGAATCGCCCATCTCGCCTTCCAGCTCCGCCTTGGGCACCAGCGCCGCAACCGAATCGACCACCAGCACGTCAACGGCGCCCGAGCGCACCAGTACTTCGGCAATCTCCAGCGCCTGCTCGCCGCTGTCTGGCTGTGACACCAGCAGCTCGTCAATGTTGACTCCAAGCCTGCGAGCGTAGGCGGCATCCATGGCATGCTCGGCATCAATAAACGCCGCGGTCCCTCCCAGCTTCTGAGCCTCGGCGACCACCTGCAGCGCCATGGTGGTCTTGCCGCTGGATTCGGGGCCGTAAATCTCGATCACCCGCCCCCGCGGAAATCCTCCAATGCCGAGCGCGGCATCGACGGAAAGCGATCCCGACGAAATCACCGGTACCGCCTGGACCGGCTGATCCCCCAGTTTCATGACGGCCCCTTTGCCAAACTGGCGCTCGATCTGGAGCAAGGCCGTCTCAATGGCTCGCGTCTTGGAACTCTTATCGTTCATGGTTACTCCCAGGGTTGTTAACGGCTCTTCCGCTCTTTGGCATGGCATAACTCCCGGTTCGAAAACTTTGCGAAAGATTGTTCAAGAAAGATTACTTGTCATAACAATAGAAGCCCCGTCCACTCTTTCTTCCCAGGCAACCGGCCGCCACCATTTTCGTCAGCAGGGGGCAGGGACGGTACTTCGAGTCACGAAAACCTTCATACAAGGTATTCATCACATCCAGACATACGTCCAATCCTATCAGGTCTGCCAGCCGCAAAGGTCCCATGGGATGGTTCATGCCGAGCGTCATGACCCTATCGATCGAATCAGCCGTGCCCACACCCTCATAAAGCGCGAACATCGCTTCGTTAAGCATGGGCAACAGAATCCGGTTGGATACGAAGCCGGGGGAATCGTTAACTTCGACAGGGGTCTTTCCCAGCTTCCCGGCCAGCTCTTGCGTCGTCCGGGCGGTCTCGTCCGACGTTTGCAGCGCCCGGATCACCTCCACCAGCCGCATCAGCGGAACCGGGTTCATAAAGTGCATCCCGATGACCCGATCGGCCCGGCCGGTGGATGCGGCGAGCCGGGTTAGAGAGATCGAGGAAGTATTGCTCGCCAGGACAACTTCCCCGCCAGTCACGCGCTCCAGTTGGGCGAAGACCTCCCGTTTGACTTCGAAGTTTTCGTTCACTGCCTCGATGACAAAATCCACATCGGAAAGATCGCGCCACTCGGTGGAGAAGCGTATCCGGCGCATGGCGCTGCCAAACAGCGCCGGCGCATGCGCAGGATCCTGCTTCTCGAGAATCTTGCCGAGACTTTTCTCAATTCCCTGCCGGCATTTTTCCAGGAATTGCGGGTGCACATCCCGCACCACGGCTTCCAACCCGGCGTGCGCGACCGTCTGCGCGATGCCGCCCCCCATGGTTCCGGCGCCAATGATTCCGATTCTCCTGATACTGCTCACACCCGCTCCACCGCCATGGCAACGGCATTCCCGCCTCCCAGACAGAGGGCCGCAATACCGCGCCGCTTCCCCAGGTGCTGCAGCGCATAAAGCAGGGTGACCAGGATGCGCGCTCCGGTCGCCCCGATCGGATGGCCCAGGGCAACCGCGCCTCCGTTGACATTGACCCGCTCCTGATCGAGTCCCAGTTCCCGAATCAATGCGACCGACTGCACCGCGAACGCCTCACTCAATTCGTACAGGTCCACGTCGCCGGCCTTCCACCCGGTCCTGGCCCAGATCGCTCTGACGGCCTCCAGCGGCGCCATCATGACCAGCGACGGCGCAATGCCGCTGGTCGCGCAGGCCACCACACGCGCCAGCGGGCGAAGATTCCGGTCACGGACTTTTTTTTCAGAAGCCACCACCAGCGCAGCCGCTCCGTCGTTGACCCCGGGCGCATTGCCCGCCGTCACCGTGCCTTCGGGCCTGAAGGCCGGTTTCAATCGCGCCAGCGCCTCCAGCGACGTGTCTTCACGCGGTCCCTCGTCGGCGTCAAAAAGGAGCGCAGCGCCCTTCTTCTGCGGAATCTCGACCGCGACCGTCTCGTTTCTAAACCGGCCCGACTTTATGGCAGCCACCGCCCGGCGGTGGCTGTCCAGAGCGTATCGATCCTGCTCCTGCCTGGAGACGTGGTATTTTTCTGCGACTACTTCGCCGGTGCAACCCATGTGAAAGTCTTCATAGGCGTCCCACAAGCCGTCATGAATCATCGAGTCGATCAACTCCCCATGTCCCAGCCGCTGCCCGTCTCTGACCTGTGGCAGAAGATAGGGGGCGTTGCTCATGCTTTCCATACCGCCCGCCACCATGACATCCTGGTCGCCCAGACGAGCCGATTGCGCTGCCAGACTGACCGCCTTCAGCCCCGACCCGCAAACCTTGTTGATCGTCAAGGCGGCGACGCGGGCGGGCAATCCCCCTCCCAGTGCAGCCTGCCGGGCGGGATTTTGTCCCAGGCCGGCCGAGACCACGTTTCCCATGATGACTTCGTCGACGTGATCGGGTTCAAGACCGCTCCGTCGAACCGCTTCCCGCACCACAATGGCGCCCAGTTGAGCGGCCGACAGAGATTTCAGGCTTCCCTGGAACTTGCCGATGGGCGTGCGGGCGGCAGCCACGATGAACGCGTCCTGCATGGAACCCCTCAGATAGGGATCTTGTTCCTGTCGGGTGGAGAAGGCGACTCTATCAAAAATACCCCTCCTGTCAACATGACGGGGCGATCTTTCTTCACCGCAGTTGACGGACCCTCAAACACATGGTACAAGTTTAGGTTCGGTCAACTCAAACTGAGAGGAGAGCATGGCTCGATCTTGTTTTGTGTGCGGCAAGCAGGCCCAGTACGGCAACAAAATAAGCCATGCGCACAACGTAACCAAGCGAAAATTTGACCCGAACCTGCACTCCGTGCGCGCTGTCATTGACGGGGTCACCCGGCGCATCCGCGTCTGTACCCGCTGCATCCGGTCCGGCAAAATTCAAAAGCCCGCCCTCGCCTGACCCCGACACCCTCCCCTACCTGAACCGCGTAACGTCAAAGACTCCGGGAAGCCCCTGGAGATAACCCAGGATCTGGTTCAGGTGTCTCATGTCTTTGATCTGAAGCGTCAGGTCAATCTTGCCACTCCGGTCTTCATAAGTGCTTGCCTTCACATCGGCAATGTTGGTATTGACCTTGGCAATGGCCGCGCTGATGTCCGCCAGAATCCCGGGCCGGTCTTCGGTGTGAACGCTGACCTTGACCGGATAGACTTCGTCATCGGCCTCGCCCGCCCACTCCACGTCTATTCTTCGCTCCGGGTTGTGCAGCAGGTTCTCCAGGTTGGAGCAGCCGACGGCATGCACTGCGATTCCCCTGCCGATCGTGATATAACCGACGATATCTTCACCTCGAATCGGATTGCAGCACTTGGCGCGATAGACCAGAAGATCGTCGTGCCCTTTCACCTTGATCTTGGAATCGGAACGGTGCAGCACGCGGTCTACCACTGCGGTCAGCTTGGACTGCCTCGGTTCCGGCGCGTCCAGCTTGACCAGCTCCGGCTCGATGTGCGCGAGCACCTGCCGCGCCTGGACTTTGCCGTATCCGATGTCGCAGTAGAGGTCTTCAAGTTTTCGGCCGCCGGCACTGGCCACAAGCCGTTCCTGCTGCTCCCCGGGTTGGGCGAACTTCTTGAGGTTGATCTTGAATTTGCGCGCCTCCTTTTCAAGCAGCTTCCGGCCCACCTCTATGGCCCGCTCCTTCTGCTTGGTGTTGAGCCAGTGGCGGATGCGGTTTCGCGCCCTGGAGGTTCTCACAAAGGCGAGCCAATCGCGGCTGGGCCGGGCCTCCGGCCCGGTCAGAATCTTGCAGATCTCTCCATGTTTGAGTTTGTGCTTGAGCGGAACGATCCGCCCGTTGACCTGGGCGCCCACGCACTTGTGGCCCACCTCGGTATGCACAGCGTACGCGAAGTCGATGGGCGTGGCATCGCGAGGAAGCGTGATGACTTCGCCTTTGGGAGTAAAAATGTACACCTCTTCCGGGTAAAGGTCGATCTTTAGATTGGAAAGGAACTGCCGCGGGTCCTGAATTTCCTGCTGCGATTCCAGCAGGTGGCGCAACCAGACCAGGCGCTGGTCGCGGGGATCTTCCTGGAACTTGCCCTCCTTGTACTTCCAGTGAGCCGCAATGCCTTCCTCCGCCGTCTTGTGCATTTCGCGCGTACGAATCTGCACTTCGAAAGGCTGGCCGTTTTTGCCCATCACCGTGGTATGCAGCGACTGATAGCCGTTCAGCCGCGGCATGGCAATGTAGTCCTTGATGCGCCCCGGAACGGGGCTCCACAAATTGTTGACAATTCCCAGCACGGTGTAGCAGTCCTTGATTGACTCGGTGATGACCCGCAGGGCGGTGAAATCATAAACCTGGTCCACGGAAACTCTCTGGCGCTGCATCTTCCGATAGATGCTGTAGATCCGCTTGCTGCGGTTGTGTATTTCCGCCAGGATGCCCTGCTCGTGGAGTTTTTCGGCAATCTGCGACGACACTTCCGCCATGAAGGCATCGCTGGTTTGCTTTTTTTCCCGCACTTGCTGCAGCAGGGTGTTGTAGGCGACCGGATCGAGGTAGCTGAACGCCAGATCCTCCAGCTCGCCTCGCAGTTTGGCCATTCCCAGCCGGTGGGCGATGGGAGCGTAGATGTCCAAAGTTTCCCGCGCGATGACCCGCTGCTTTTCCGGGGGCAGGTACTGCAGGGTGCGCATGTTATGCAGCCGGTCGGCGAATTTGACCAGAATGACGCGAACGTCGTCGATCATGGCGAGCAGGAGCTTTCGAAAGTTCTCGGCCTGCTTTTCCTGCGTGCTGGAAAACTGGATCTGGCTGATCTTGGTGACACCGTCGACCAGATGCGCAACATCCTCGCCGAACAATTGCTGGACGGTCTCGCGCGTTGTCAGCGTGTCCTCGATCACGTCGTGCAACAAACCCACGGCGACGCTGACCACGTCCAGCTTCATTTCCGCCAGAATATTGGCGACCTCGAGCGGATGCGACAAATACGGCTCACCCGACTGCCGCACTTGTCCCTTGTGCTCGCGGGCGGAAAACACGTAGGCCTTTCGCAGCACCTCCAGATCCGCGCCCGGATGGTACCGCTCGACTTTCTGCTCCAAGTCCTCAAAGCGGATCATGCCGGCTCCTATTGTAAACGAAGCGGCGGACGGGAAGGCAGTGGGCGGAAGGCGGAAGGCGGAAGGCGGAAAGCAGAAGGCGGAAGGCGGAATTAGACCTTAGCGGGGCACGAAGCGGCTCGGCTGCTCCAGTATTCGGCTCAGCATTCTTCCCAATTCCTGATAGCTTGTTATCAGTTCGGAATGGCATTCGCCAGAGATGTAGCCGCAGTCTCGGGCAAAGTCGAGCCACACCTGTGTCTCGGTAGCTTCGGCGTCAGCGTCAGCAACTTTGCTTGCGAACACCTTCGGGTACTGCCGCTTCCGAAAACCTTCGCCAATGTTAGCCGCCACGCTCCGTGAACTCCGGCGTAGCTGGTCGGTGAGTGAATACCGTTCCTCCTTGGGAAAGGTACTGGACATCTGGAATATCTCCATGGCCAGTCTGTAGGCCGATTGATAAACTTTCAGGTCGCGGTGTCCGCGCAATGTCAGCATGGATCGAGAAGTCCCTTCAGCTTGATTGGGAGCTGCCTTTCCGCCTCGACAACACTGAACAGGGCAGCCTTCCGTTTTGCGAAATCTGGATGGATGGTCTTCCCCAGAAGCTTCAATGACTTATCGACTTCCCCGCCTTCTGCCTTCTGCTTTCCGCTTTCCGCCTTCTGCCTTCGGCCTTCCGCCTTCTGCCCTCCGCCTTCCGCTTTCTGCCTTCCTCCTTCTCCCCAAGCCCCTTCCCCTAATAAAGGTACGCTTCGGTGGCATAGCGCCGCATCATTCGGTGTGTATTGAAATAG
>JACQGG010000025.1 GCA_016199665.1 Acidobacteriota bacterium
GCATCGATCCGATCCTTCTTGGCTTTGCCACCGTGGATGGCTTTTCATGTACAGAGCATGACCGAGGACGAAGGGAATCTTCTCTCGGGCGCACAGGTCGGCAATCCAGTACCAGGTAAAGATGCATTCGACGGCCACGACCAGATCGCCGCGATAAGGAGCGACCGTGCGGAGAAAGACGCCAGGATCGCAGCGGATATTTTCATGGAGCGGGCCGGCAACCCCACCGCGAAGCGGTTTAGTTCAACAAGGGTTAGGCGAATCAGATGAACGACTACTACGTTTACGTCTACATCGATCCAAGAAACCACGAGGAGTTTTACTACGGCAAGGGCGTAGGTTCGCGCAGGAGCGCGCACCTTGATGATCAGTCGCACTCCGACAAGGCCAAGCGGATCGCCGAGATACAGAAGGAGGGGCTCACCCCAATCGTCCGCGTCATAGCTCGAGGACTGTCAGAGGCCGAGGCACTCCTCGTCGAGAAGACGCTCCTGTGGAAGCTGGCGAAGTGGACGACGAACATATCGACAGGCCATTTTGCCGACAAGTTTTGGCCGCACAACACGCTCCACAAGGAACTGTCCGGCTTTGATTTTAGGAACGGCTTGTATTACTACAACGTGGGGGAAGGAACCCACCGGAACTGGGATGACCAGGTTGAATTCGGCTTCATTTCCGCAGGGCAGGGGGCGCGCTGGCGCAAGGCTATGCTCGGGTTCAACGAGGGCGATGTGGTCGCCGCGTATTTGAAACGCCGCGGGTTCGTAGGAATCGGAAAGATCTTGTCTCGCGCCAGTCGGATTAAAGACGTCAAGATCAAGGGGCGGCCGCTTCTGCAGTTGCCTCTTCGCTGTCGGAGGATGGCTGACAACTGCGATGACGTAGAGCGTTCAGAATACGTGTGCCGTGTGGAATGGCTAGCCTCCGAGCCGAGAGAGCAAGCCAAGTGGAGGGCTGCACCGAAGTTGTACACAACGACGCATGTCCGGGCGTCCCTCGATGGGCAACCAGAGACCATGAGTTTTCTCGAACGGGAATTCAAGGTGTCCATCCGAGAGGTGATTGCCTAACCCGCGGGTGGAGCGGCCGGCGTTCCGGCGCCGCTGAGCCGCAGCGTCATGCGAATGAAGGAGTAACTTCCCGCGAAAGGTTCGGGATCTGATCCGAGACCTCGAGCAAGCGGGGTTCGTCGATTACGAACGGGAGGGCAGGTCGCTGCCCGCGCCGATGTCCGGGCGCGAGTTCGTGAATGCCTTGCAGGGGTTCGCATAAACCGCCCATGCAGCCGCCGGGCTTCGCTCGCGGCTGATGGGCAAGGTTCGGCCGCTTTAGGTTTTCGGCAGTAGCGGTAACGGGCACCAGGGTGGTACTGTAGAGCTATGAAGCCGAAGGCAGAGGCATTACTGGAAGAAGCACTCGAGCTATCAGAGCGGGAGCGTGCGGAGATCGCGGGAGCACTCTTGGAGAGTCTTGAGCCACCCCTGGATCCGGAGGTTGATCAGGCTTGGCGTGAAGAGGTGGCGCGACGCGTGGCACAGCTCGAGGCCGGCGGGGTAGAGACGATTCCGTGGGAGCAGGTGCGCGACCAGCTATGGGCGCGATTGAGTGAAGCGCGCCGGCGTTGAGCTGCTGCCGCAGGCTCTCCAGGAGATTGAGGAGGCTGAGGCCTGGTATCTGGAGCGGAGCGCTCGAGCGGCGGAGGCGTTCCTCCGGGAGTTGGAGTACGGGTTCGTGCTGGTTCGAGAAGCGCCCGATTCCTGGCCCCGCTACGAGGCGGGCACTCGGCGCTATCCCCTGCGCAGCTATCCCTACAGTATCGTTTACCGGCAGACGCGACAGGGAATTCAGGTTGTGGCTGTTGCCCACCATCGCCGCAAGCCAATGTACTGGCGCGCCAGATGAGGGACGGCCGAACAAGCGGTTGGGCGGACAACACCGGAATACGAGAACACGAAGACACGAAGACGAGGACGCCGCGTGGACAGTCGAATCGCTGGATCGAATCGCTGGAGGTAGCCTATGACGTGGGTCACCGACCTAAGTCACTTCGTCGACGCCGAGACCAGCCACTTGCCGACGAATGTTCCTGGCCCCGCGCGCCGGCTGATGGAGCATCTGACCCGAATCGTGGCGGCGGCCACCACGGCGGCGGACGGTCACAATCACACCATCGACGAGGTCAAGTGCCGGCGACGCCCCGGCCATCGTGCGTGCCCCGGCGTCATTGAGCACCACGTATGAGCCGACGAACGGATCACGTGGCAGTGCCCCCGCTGCGGCGATAACGGAGTCATCTCGAACTGGCAATCGATGGCGGGGGACTGTTAGACCGGTGCAACCCGTGCACTGACGAACGGGCTTGCCCACTCGAAACGGGGGGAACGTTCGAAAGACACTGAGCCGACAGGGCCTACAAACCGCCCAACACGGCTTGCAGCCGACGGCGGCCGGTGTGACGATGAGCCGCCGCGGCTCATCGCGAAACGTTCTGCGAGAGAAATGAAGAATGACCATCGGACGAAATGATCCGTGTCCTTGTGGGAGTGGGAAGAAGTATAAGAAGTGTTGTGGAAGTGCCCTTCCATCAGCGGCACATCCATCCTCCATCGGCAACTTCCGTTTTGAGGCTGGGGGCTATGGTAGCCCTGGCGGTGCATTCGTGCCTTCAATCCTTTGTCAAAAGCGATTATCAGAGACAGAATGGCGAGACCATTTTGTCCTGGCGAATCCCACGGCTCCACATCACGACCATGACTCGGCGGTCGCTACGGCGGAGACTGACTTGTCGGAAGCGTTCGCAGCAAAACAGGAGGGCGGAACAGATGCCCATCTTGCAATGTCCCTGAAGTCCAAGGGTTATGTGAACGTCACCGGATTCAAGATCATCAAAAAAGAAGGAAACGCAGAACAACGGAGTCCAGGCGCCGCGGACAAGCCGCGCGCCTGACTTCCGGCCGTTGGGCCGACAGGTGAACGCTGGGGTTGGCGGAAAATGGTAGAATACTTTATGCCTACGGAAACTGAAAAAGCAGCGGGCCATCGAGGCGCTAAGTACCCTTCCCGACGATGCCACGATTGAGGATGCCATCGAGCGGCTCCGTTTCATTGCGAAGATTGAAGAAGGTCTTCGTCAGTCTAAGGCGGGGCGTCTCGTCCCTCACGAAGAGGTCAAGAAGCAGTTCTGACGTGAGGTTCATTCTTTGTAGATCTTCCAGCGCGTTGATCCCGGAAGTATCAGCTCCCCTATTCAAGATACTTATAGGTCCCCTCGGCGATCTCCTTTGCTTCACGGCTGAAATAGGGCACTGGGTCCGCTGCAAAACTCTTCCACTGATCGCCGGGTACGTTGACACCAGGTATCGCGGGTACCCGGTCCTCCCGCAACAGTTTCCCCACATCGCCATACCGGGTGGCCAGAGCCTTCACTTCTGCATCTTCAAGCGCAACCAGATGTCCGTTATCCACCATCTTGAGCCAGTTGTCTGCGCCCCTTATCTTTACTTCATAGGTGGTGAAATAAGTCTGCACGTGGAATCCATGATCGTTCGGTAAATTCCTCTTCTTGGCGTATTGGTTGACTTCAGGGGTCGTGCTCTCCATTCCGAACCCCCAATGAAACTGTCCGGAGCGTATCGCGCCCTTTGGGTTTGTGGCAACACTGCACTCAAAGAGATAAAACATTCCGGGATGCGGCAGGTAAGGATATTGGATTGTTTTGAGTTCTTCGTTCTCAAGCACCTTGCGCCATATTTCTCCATACCGCCCGCCTCCCTCGATGCGGTCCAGCAGACCATGCTTGATATAAAGTTTGATCAGCGGATGGTAGCCGGAGTGGTTAGCCGTGCCTGCCAGGACGCCGTTGGTGTCCGGAACGATATGGCCTCGAATCCCCTCCCTCAGGTAAAGGTCTCGCGTCCCCTGCAGGGGATACATATAAATATGATTCGGCAAATAGGCCGCCTTGGCCCACATCGCTGCCTGGTCGGCGGTCAGCTTGAACCGCATATCAGTCCCCTGTGGGTCCGTGATTCGCACCTCTTCAACCCACGGCAGTAGCGCCATGACCTTATCTTCCAACAGTCGCCAGAGATCATTGGGAAAAGTAGGGGTTCTGTCACGGAGGCTTTCCCAGCTGCTGTATTCGAATTCCGATCTCCACTTGGGACCTATGTCCATCTGCAAATTGACCTGACGGCCTGCCGTCCCTGCCGTACCCCCAAAGAGCGCATCATATTCAGGGTGCGCTTCCAGATACCTTCTCATCTGATTGCGAGCCACTTGCCTGCCGACTTCCCACGCTTTCATGTTCACTCTTGACTCCTTATTTAGCTGCTCGCGGAGGTTGGCAGGAAGATAGCGTGGCCATCGGATTGCTTCCCGCCACCCGTCTTTCACTCTCTCGGCGCCATACAAGCTGCCGCCACTAAAAAGTTGTTTCTGCTCCTCCTCGGACATGTGGAGCATCTCTTTGATGATCTGCGACAGGGAGATGTAGTGGGCCTCCACTCCCCGAGTCGTCCTTAGAGCCTGGAGGAGCGCATCGACCAGCTCCATGTCCTGTCCCTCGGAACCCATGATCAGGACCCTTTCACCCGGCTTTGCCAGTCCCAAACGTGTCCATCCTCCCAGCTGTCGCACCGCCCTGCGAATCAGCATCTGCTTCTCGTCCTGGCTGGGCTCCCTTGTCAGGTAGGCCGGATAGCGAGGCGACAAAAACGCGCCCGATTCCGTTTGCCCCACTCTGGCCTCCTGAAACAAATAGCAGGCAAAGCCAAAAGCCGCCAAAAGCAAAAGGACGTACGCTCTTCTTCGAAATGGTGATTTCATGCGCCCCCCCTCGACATTCTTACCCGATCAGTTTGAGAACTAACTAGATCACGCGGACGTCCGCCCACCGTCAGGGTCACTCCGTCGTAATGCAAAACCTTCGGCCGCACCGACCGCTAGCCCCTCAATGATGTCAAGATGGTATTTGTGTTCTATTATACGTTCATGTCGCACTCTGTCAACAACGATTCCGGGGATTTTCTGTTTTGAACGCGACGCGAACTGCAATGGACCGGCCAATCATCGGCCCGGTCCCGGGGCATACTCAAAGGGTTGCGTACTTGCCGAACCCAACACTAGCTACTAACCTACTTTCCGGTGCAAAATCACTTTGACCGCCACCGCAGAGCCTTCGCGCGGCGTAGCCGCAACGCAAGATCCGGTTCTGAGCGGCAATGGATCCGCCTTCAACGCGGAGACGCAGAGGTCGCAGAGAATGCGCGGAGTTTTTTCTCTGCGCCGCCTCTGTGTCCTCCGCGGCAGAAAAACTTTGCAAAAAAACAAGAAGTTACCAACTTGCTACGCCGAGGGCGCAGAGAATACGCGGAGAACAATGCCTCTGCGCAGGCTCTGTGCCCTTGGCGTAGCAAGTTGGGCAACCTCTTGCTCAGCTCTTGACTTTCCGCTTAATGGATTTAATCAGGACAGTCTCCA
>JACQGG010000259.1 GCA_016199665.1 Acidobacteriota bacterium
CGCCTGGTCCGCTCATCTCCTTTGGCATCTTCCTCTCATACTTGGCTGCCGGCTTCCCGGGCGCAGTTGTGGGCTGCCTTTGTCTCTTCCTGCCCAGTTTCCTTTTGGTGCTCGGCCTGGGAAGGTACATTGAGAAGGTCGAGAACTTTCCTTACGCACGGGATGTGCTGTGGGGCTTCTCGGCCGGCACGTTGGGGCTAATTGTCGCTCTGGCCGCCGAGCTTGTTCCGCAAAGCATCCCTAATCTTTTCTCGGCTATTTCGGCCGCCGCGGCGGTCATTGCTGTCTGGCGCTTTGACATGAACCTGATCCTAGTTGTGCTGGCCGGGGGCGCGATAGGGTTGACGCGCGCGTAGGCGGTGGCTTTTTTCATAGAGGCTGCACAATATTCCGGCGGGGAGGCCCCCACACAATATCATTTTGAAGAATCGTGACGTCAAACTGCTGCCTTGTGAAAAGGTTCAGCGTGCAATTTTCCAGGGATGCGTCTTGCTACTTCCGGATTGCCAAAGGGCGGACATTCTGTTTGCGGTCCGGAACATCCTTCGGGCCACTTTTGATCTCCGTTGCCCTGCGAACAGTTCGTGCTATCATGGCAGGCCAGGGCTGGAGAAGACGGAGGCGGATCATGATTTTGTCGCTGTCTGGAACTGCAGCCCAATTCACTGTGGGTTCTAATCCGCAGAATCGCGATCCTTCATATGGTATATGGAGAACTGCGCCTCGTCTGTAGAGTAAAGCCGGGAACATTCAATTTACCGCCGCGGACGAACAACGGTGCGCTCGACCTGCCAGCCTGCCGGCTGATGCCGGTCGGGCAGTACTTCTTTCCGCAACGCGGCCTGATGAGGATGAGAACGTCCTGCGCGAGGAGGACCTGTGCTGAATGACAAGGGAATCACCCTGATCGAAACAGCCGACACGCTTGAAGCACTGGAGATTGTCGGCAAGTCTCCGCAGCGCGCCGACGCCAGGGACAAGGTGAGGGGAAGCGCCGTCTACCTGGAAGACATGAAGGTCAACAACATGCTTTGCGGAAAGGTGCTTCGCAGCCGCTATCCTCATGCCCGGATCCTGAGCATTGACGCTTCCGCCGCTGAAAAACTTCCCGGCGTGAGAGGCGTGGTTACGGGAGCGGAATTGCCGTTCCTGCACGGCGAGTCTCTGGTGGACGAGCCGTTCCTGGCGCGCGACAAGGTGCGCTACACAGGCGAGGCGGTCGCGGCCGTGGCAGCCTTGGACGAAGCAACTGCCGAGGAGGCCCTGGAGCTGATAACCGTTCAGTACCAGGAACTGCCTCCGCTGTTTGACGTGATGGAAGCGGCAAAGCCCGGAGCGCCCCTGGTTCATGAAGCGCTGGCCAGTTACCAGCATGCCCCCGGCATCAATCCGATCCACGGCACGAACATCTGCAATCATTTCAAGCTGCGCCGGGGCGATATAGAGGAAGGATTTGCACAATCGGACTGCGTCTTCGAGGATACATTCACCACTCCGATGCAGCAGCATTGCAGTCTTGAGCCGCACGGTTCGATTTGTTTGATGAACCATGACGACAAGCTGACCCTCTGGACCAACAACGATTCTCCTCATCGCTGCCGCAAGGAAATCGCCAGCGCGCTGAAGATCCCTTTAACCAATGTCAGGATCATTACCGCGCCAAACATTGGAGGCAATTTCGGGGGCAAAGGGGGTTTGAAGGCCGAAGCGAGCGCCGCCGCCCTGGCCTGGAAGATCAGAAACCGTCCCATCAAGGTCATGTATACGCGCGAAGAGGAATTCTGCTCGTCGATTGGAAGGCATCCCTCGGTGACTCGGATCAAGACCGGAGTCAGAAAAGATGGGACGATTGTCGCGCGCCAGGTCGAAACCTACCTGGACTCGGGAGCGTACGCCGAGAAGGGACCCACGGTCGCCCGGTTTTGCGGTCTGTCGGCGGCGGGACCCTACAAGATTCCGCATGTGAAGGTGGACGTGTACTGTGTTTATACCAACAAGACCGTGGCGGGGGCGATGCGCGGCTACGGAGGCCCGCAGGGAGCCTGGGCCTATGAGTCGCAAATGGACGTCATCGCCGCCAAGCTCGGGCTGGACCCTCTGGAGCTTCGGTTGCGGCATGCCTACGATGAAGGCGACATTCACATTACCGGTCAGCAGATTTATTCAGAAGGCCTCAAGGAATGCATCGAAAAAGTGGCCGAAAACATGGAATGGAGCAGGCCCAGGCCGGAGGGCCGGGGAAGAGGCATTGCCTGCATGGAGAGGGCGGTCAAGACCCCGTTCGGCTCGGCCGCCTTTGTCAAAGTCAATGAAGACGGAACCGTGGATATCTTGAGCAGCACGACCGAGGTCGGCCAGGGTTCGGAAACCGTCTTGCGCCAGATTGCAGCCGAGGAATTGGGGGTTCGCCTCGAACAGGTGAGAAAGGCGGCGCCCGACACCGCCTACACGCCTTTCGATTCTTCCACGACTTCCAGCCGCTCCACGTTTCACATGGGCAATGCGGTGAAGATGGCGGTGGCGGACGCCAAGAGTCAGATCCTGAAACTGGCGGCGCCGTTGTTGGAGGCCAACGTTGATGACTTGCGCATCAAGGACGGGAATGTCCATCCCCAGGGGCAGCCGGAGCGGGCTCTTCCCATTGCCAAGGTGCTCCAGCGGCACTACGGCCCGTCCGGAACCGTACTCGGCCGGGGATACTACATCCCGGAAATGCCGGCAGAATCCGAGGAATACTACTCCCGGTTCATGGTCCACTGGCTGGTGGGCGCCTGTGGCGCCGAGGTGGAGGTAAACAGAAAGACGGGGCAGATCAAAGTTCTGAAGATCTGGGGCGCCTACGACGCAGGAAAGGCAATTCATCCGGTAAACTGCGAAGGACAGATTCAGGGGGGGATCGCCATCGGGCTGGGTCTGGCTTTGTCAGAAGAGGTTATGTCCAAGGACGGCGCGGTGATGAATCCCTCTTTCCTGAGCTACAAAGTTCCTACCGCATTGGACGTTCCTCAGATTGTGCCGATCATTGTAGAGCATCCGCACCCGGACGGGCCCTTCGGCGCCAAGGGAATGGGCGAAACAACCAATGTGCCTGTTCCCCCGGCAATTGCCAATGCCATCTATGATGCCGTCGGCGTCCGCATCCACAACCTTCCCGTCACGCCCGATAAAGTTCTGGAGGTGCTGAAGCTGAAGGCGCAGGAGCAGGCCGGCAGCCGGGCGCCTTCGCCGCGCCGGCCCGCCGCCCCGGGGAGAGGGAAATGAAGCTGCCGAAATTCGAATACGCCGCGCCTGAGTCGCTGGGTCAGGCCTGCCGGCTTTTGGAATCGCGGGGCGAGGAAGCCCACCCGATCGCAGGCGGGACCGATCTCCTGATGGCGCTGAAGAACCGGCAAAAGTTTCCCAAGATGCTGGTGGACCTGGGTGCTGTTCCCAACCTCAGCCGCATCGAGTATTCTGACGCCGACGGGCTGAGGATCGGCGCGATGGTTTCCCTCCGCCGTCTGGCCGCCAATCCCATTGTCAGGGAGAAATATCCCATCCTGGTCCAGGCGGCGCTCTCGGTCGGCACTGTTCAACTCCAGGCCATGGGTACTGTCGGCGGCAACCTTTGCCAGGACACCTGCTGCATGTACTTTAACCGGTCCGCCATGGTGCGGCAGTCCCTGGAGCCCTGCCACAAACTGGGCGGCTGCATCTGCCATGTCGTCAGCAGCAGTGAAGAATGCTGGGCCGCTTATACCGGAGATCTTGCGCCGGCCCTGCTGGCGCTGGGCGCCAGCGTGAGCATGGCCGGCCCGGGCGGAGAACAGCGCCTGCCGTTGCAGGAGCTGTTCTCCGGTGATGGCAAGCGGCCCATTGCGCTCCGCCCCGGACAGCTGCTCGCCGAGATTCAGGTGCCGGCCGCTCCCCCGCGCTCCGGCGCTGTTTATCTCAAGCTGAGGCAACGGGAGACTCTGGACTATCCTTTACTGGGAGTGGCCGTCCATTTGACCCTGGAAAGGGGTGAGAACGGGCATTGCAAGACTGCCGCCCTTGCCATGACTGCGGTGGACAAAGCCCCGATCCTGCTCCAAGAAGCCGGGAAACTCGCCGGCAGAAAACTTACTGAGGCGCAAATACGGGAACTGGCCAGGGCTGCCTATAAGCGGGCCCATCCCATGAAGAACCTGTACGGCCTCACAACCAAGTATCGTCTCAGCATGGTTGAAGTTTACGTGGAAATGGCGGTGCGGCAGGCGTTGGAGAGTGCGATCCATTAGCGGGGCATGGCCGACCCCACGAGGGCTCCGTCGCATCGTCCACCGTACAAATTCGTAGGGTCCGGCCCCTGGGGGTGATCGGCTTTCTGCGAGTCTGCCGGCCGTGCAATAAATTGGGCATTAGCGGTGCAGCGAGGTGGGTCTTGGACAAGACGGTAAGAATCAACATTAACCGAGAATCCTATGAATTGGAGCTGGAGCCGAACCAGACGCTGCTGGATTTGTTGCGGGAGCAGCTCGGGATGACCGGAACCAAGAAAGGGTGTGAGATCGGCGCCTGCGGGGCCTGCACCGTGATCATCGACGGAGAACCGGCGCTCAGTTGTATGACTTTGGCGTTGAGATGTCGCGGCAAGGAGGTCATCACCATCGAAGGGATGGCTGAAAACGGGCGACTCCATCCGCTGCAGGAAATGGCCATAGAGCACGGCGCAGTGCAGTGCGGCTACTGTACGCCCGGCTGGCTGCTTTCGGCGAAAGTTCTCCTCGACAATAATCCCAGCCCGACACTCGATGAGGTGCGCTCGGCTATCTCGGGAAACATCTGCCGCTGCACCGGCTATCAAAAGATAGAGGAGTCGATCCTGGCCGCCGCAGGAAGGAGCTTACCCGCTCCGGCTCCTGAGGGCGAATCCTCACCCAGGGTATAAACCAGGCGCAGGGCGGGACCCCCTTCAGCGACGCCTACCGATAGGAGCCAATTTGCGCGGGCTCGTTGACCGCTTCCACCCCCACCCTCTGAGAGAGCGCACAGAGTCGTTGGTGATCTTACGCACTGACGTGGATGACTCCCGTCAGCTATTTTACACACTTCTTGACGCCGTGCCAAACGAAAAGAGACAATGTAGAGCATACGTGTAATGGCATCGGGAGAACTGGCATGAACACGATTCTGCAGAACATGGATACGCGGCGACATAGGGGGAGCCCCGGGGCGGTTTGGCTGCTGGGACTGATGGCTCTACTCTGGTGTCGTTCCAGCGTTGCCCTTGCGCAGGTGGGGTGGGCTCAGCCGGGTGGCACGGGGGACATCTACACGACCAGTTCGTCAAACTTGGTCATTGGCACGGGCGGGCCGGGAGCCGGGGCAAGAGTTCACATCAAGAACAACGGCAGCTTTGCTCTCCGACTTGAGAATGTCGGCGCCGGAGGCGCCATGTTCAACTTCATCGTTGACAACCCGGGCGGCGCTTTGCAATTGGCGACGGGGTCCGGAAACATGTCGATTATGACGGCCAGGACAGACGCAACGGTCATCTTTGCGCGGTCGACCACTTTCTCAGCCGGTATTACGGTCGACACCAACAGTATATTTGTGGATCCGGGCACTCACCGGGTGGGCATCGGGACCACGACGCCGGGGCAGAAGTTGGAGGTGGCCGGCGGGATTCGTATCGCTTCGGGCGCAACTATTGACACCGCCGGCGGGGATTTAAACTTCAACTCCCCGGGCAACATGGTCTTCGGATCGGGAGCCCCTTCGGGGGCCCGAGTCCACTATATGAACGGCGGCAGTTTTGTGGTGCGTTACCAGAACGTAAACGCCGGCGGCTCGATGTGGAGCTTCGTGGTCGACAATCCTAACAGCTCTCTGCCCACCTGGCAGCTGACCGGGGGAATTGGAAACACCAATTTGATTACGGCAACCCTCAACGGCAATATCGGACTGGGGACCACTGCCCCGGATCCCAACTTCCGGCTGGACGTATCCGGACCGGCCAAGATTCAGGGCAACGTGATTGTCGGGGGAAACGGAACATTTGGCGGAAACATGATCGTCAACGGCAGCATCGGGGCCAAGTATCAGGACCTTGCCGAGTGGGTGCCCACGTCTCGACCGATGCAGGCGGGCACGGTCGTGGTTTTGGACCGGCAGCGTTCAAACGAAGTCATCCCCTCGTTCCGCGCCTACGACACCTCGGTTGCCGGTGTGATTTCTGCGACGCCGGGCCTGCTGCTGGGTGAAGAGGGAGAGGGGAAGGTGAAAGTTGCAATAACCGGACGGGTGAAGGTGAAAGTGGATGCCAGCCAAGGCGCCATCCAGGTGGGGGATCTGCTGGTTTGCAGCGACAAGGAAGGCCGGGCAATGCGGTCCGAACCGGTCAACATTGCCGGCATCCAAATGCATAGGCCGGGCACTCTGATCGGCAAGGCCCTGGAGCCGCTGGAGGAAGGCGAAGGTGAAATACTTGTGCTATTGAGCCTGCAGTGATTGCGGTATGCCGGCAAGCGGCAAAGCTCGGCTGGAGGGACCGATCGACCTTTGCCAGCGAGAATCCATGATGCCGGCGCAATAAGTCCAAACAACAGAAATCCCGCCAATCCCGGAAACCGTTGCGCATAGCTCGCTTCAGACTATGGATTAACGATGTTCCAAAAACAGGAACGCCGATATGCTTCTTTTGAGGAAATGGCTGAAGATTCTCATACTGCCTCCCGTGCTCTGGATCACCCTGCTGGTGGTCGTGCTGGTATTCTGGAACAAAAAATGGGCGCGCAGGGCTTTGCTGACGGGCGTCATTGTCATTGCGCTCTTGCATTCGACGATCCTGGCTTGGGCGGCCAGTTATCTTCTTGAGTCCCGCTTCCCCCGCCTGCGGGATATCCGTATCGCCGCACCCTACGATGCGATTGTCGTCCTGACGGGAGGCCACGCGACGATTCACCGTGTCGAAGAGGCGTGGCGGCTTTATCGCACTCTTCCCAGGCCGATCATCGTCGCAGGCGACGGGGCCGACCCCTTCACCACTGTGCCGAGCGAAAACAAGGTCGCTTGCAACTACCTGGCGCTTCTTGGAGTCCCGGCGGCCCACATCATTCCCGAGACGAACTCCCGGAACACGTTCGAAAGCGCGATCGAAGTAGGAAAAATCCTCCAGGGAAAGGGTTGGCGGAGATATTTGCTGGTCACCTCGGCGCTGCACATGCCGCGCAGCATGCTGGCTTTCCAGAAGCTGGCGCCCACACCCATCGCCGCTCCGGGGAACTTCACCGTGGGCCGCAGGACTTTTGGACTGGCTGCCCTCCTGCCGAGCGAGTGGGCCGCCAGCACTACGAGTGACGCTTTTTACGAATACCTGGGACTCATTAACTACCGCTGGCGCATCAGATTTCATCGGGCTGCGCCCTGACGCCGCTGACGGCTGATGGCTGACAACTGACAGCCGACAACTGAAGGCTGACAGCTAATGCTTGACGCTGAACCTTTCGCGTTTCCCGCCTCTCTAAACAGAGAAAACAACGGGAAAGGATCAAGACCATGAAAAACAGGTTTCCAATGACATCGGCTTTAATAATTTCTCTCTGGGCCCTGCCGCTTCAGGGGCAGGCGCTCTCGCAGAATCCGCCTTCCTTCAATTCACCCGTACCGCCGGCATTGACTTTGCCTGGAGGGACCCTGATTACAGTGACGGTCACGCAAACATTGTCAAGTGACCGAAACCATGTCGGCGACGGCTTTGTTACAGTCCTGGAGCAGCCTCTGGTTGCCGAGGGCTGGGTTGTGGCACGGCGGGGGCAGACGGTGATAGGGCGCGTTGCTTTCGCCCAGAAGGCCGGTCGTGCGCAGGGGGTGTCTCAACTGGCAGCGGAGTTGACTGAACTGCTGCTGGTCGACGGCCAGCAGTTGCCGATTCGGACGCAACTGATGCAGGGCTCAGGCGGCACATCCAGGGCGCAGGATGCTGGAGCCATCGGAGCCACATCTGGACTCGGCGCCGCCATTGGCGGCATTGCCGGGGGCGGAAGGGGGGCTGCAATCGGGGCGGTCGGCGGCGCGGCCGCGGCCGCGGCAGGGATTTTGGCCACCCGCGGCCGGCGTACCGAGATTGTTGCCGAGACGACGCTGACTTTTCGGCTTGAAACTCCGCTGACGATTTCCACGGAGCGAAGCCAGCAGGCATTCCGGCCGGTCTCTCCGGAAGACTACGCCGATAGAGGCGCGCTCCGCACCCTTCCCCCGCGCGAAGCCGATTCCCACAGACATTATGCCGTTATCCCCGCTTTTCCACCTCCGCCTTATTATTACTTCGAGTACTATCGGCCCGGCTACTTTACGTTCTACCGAACACATCGGCGCCATTGGCCGAGAACTCATCTGATCCCCCGGCCCAGGCCGCATTTCGGGCGCGATTTTCGCCGCTAGCAACCTCCGCTCTGGATTTTGAGTATTATATATACATCTCTATGCGCGTTCATGAACGGCATCCCTTGCCGGTTTTGTTCGCGCCCGCCATTGATGGGAGGAAAAGGCAGACATGCTGATAAAGAACCGCGGTGAGATTCCATATTCGGAAGTTACGCCCAAGAGTCTCTATCTGAACCGCCGCAGGTTTCTCAGGGGCGCGGCGGCGGGAGTGGCGGCACTCGCCGGCCGCTTTTCGCAGGAGATCCTGTCCCCCTCCATTCGGGCGCAGGCTGGAAACAAATTGAGCGGGGTCGTGAAGGGCCCCTTCGGCACGGACGAAAAAGTCACACCCTTTGATGATGTGACCCACTACAACAATTTTTATGAGTTCGGAACTGACAAGGAGCAGCCGGCCGAGCTGGCCAAGAATTTCAGAACACACCCCTGGTCGGTTTCTGTGGAAGGGGAGGTCAAGAAGCCGAAGGTCTACGACATGGATGCGATTGCAAAAATGGCTCCGTTGGAGGAGCGCATTTACCGCCATCGCTGCGTGGAAGCCTGGTCTATCGTGGTTCCCTGGATCGGCTTTCCGCTCAACATGCTGCTCAAACAGGTGGAGCCGACACCAAAGGCAAGGTTTGTCGCGTTCCAGAGTCTGTACGATCCCAAGCAGATGCCGATGGCGCGCTGGGCCGGCATCAGCTTTCCCTACGTCGAAGGTCTGCGCCTGGACGAGGCAATGCATCCACTGGCGCTGCTCTGCGTGGGAATGTACGGCGAGACGCTTCCCAACCAGAATGGGGCGCCGGTGCGCCTGGTCGTGCCCTGGAAGTACGGATTTAAGAGCATCAAATCGATCGTGAAGATCCGCCTGGTGGAAAGCCAGCCTCCCACAACCTGGAATCTGGCGATACCGCGCGAGTACGGATTTTATTCCAACGTTAATCCCGACGTGGATCATCCCCGCTGGAGCCAGGCCCGGGAGCGCCGGCTGGGAGAGTTTCTAAAGCGCAAGACACTTGCATTCAATGGCTACGGAGACCAGGTGGCGCAGATGTACTCGGGTATGGACCTCATGAAAAATTTCTGATGGCGGCGCAGGTAAAGTCAATCCTGGCGGCAAAGTGGACCAAAGTCCTGGTCTTCATGCTTTGCCTGGCACCGCTGGCGACGCTGGCCTGGCGCGGGCTGCAGGATAAACTGGGCGCGAATCCCGTTGAAAACATCACCCATTTCACCGGGGACTGGACGCTGACGCTGCTGCTGGTGACGCTGGCCATTACGCCGGCGCGCAAGCTCCTCAAGCAGCCGGTGCTGATCCGCTTTCGCAGGATGGTGGGACTGTTCGCATTCTTCTATGGATGCCTGCACTTTACCACATACCTCTGGCTGGATAAGTTCTTTGACCTTCCCGAGATGCTCAAGGACATTGCGATACGCCGCTTTATCACCATTGGGTTTGCAGGTTTTGTTTTGCTGATTCCGCTGGCCGTCACCTCCACGGCCGGCTGGGTCCAGCGGCTGGGCGGGAAATACTGGCAGCGGTTGCACCGGCTGGTCTATCTCAGCGCCACAGCCGGAGTGGTGCATTACTACTGGCTGGTGAAGTCCGACATCACCAAGCCGGTCCGCTATGGCGTGATCCTGGCGGTGCTGATCGGATATCGCGCTGCGGTTTCGGTGAAAAAGCGCCGGTCCGCGCGCGCGCCGGCTCCAGGTCATCCGAGGCGCTCCCCACGGCCGCAAGCGGAGATTGCGGCCAGTCGAGCTCAACCGGATCGGGGCGGCGCACTTTCCCCAACCTCGGATTCCATGGGAACAAACGGGTGACGGGGGAAGGGAATGTTCCGTGAATGATGGAAATTGTCTGAGGCCTCAACGCAGAGACGCAGAGGTCGCAGAGAATGCGCCGAGGTTTTTTCTCTGCGCCGCCTCTGCGTTCTCCGCGCCTCCGCGGTAGAAAAACCTTGAAAAAAGACAAGAAGTTGCCAACTTGCTACGCAGAGTTCGCAGAGAATGGCCGAGTTCTGTTTTCCCCCTTCAGCGGCGTTCGTTACCAATAAGAAATGCTTGTAAGGGTCTCAGGGCTGCAACTTACCATCGCCGGCCCCAGGGGCGAACCCACACCCGGTGCCGGGGCTGAGCCTGAAGTTTGCGGGAGCCGTGTGCCAGTGGGTGTCAAAGTAATGTGGGGCGCGACTGGAAGGGTCGAGCCAAACGTCCCTCCAGCCTCGCTCGCGGCGTTGACCGTCATGATTCCAGCGGGGCCCTCCCGACAGGGGATCAGACCCGGCAAGCCTCCACCGGTGAGATCCAGGGCCACAATCTCTGCAGGTATTAGAG
>JACQGG010000026.1 GCA_016199665.1 Acidobacteriota bacterium
AATTAGACAGACCAATTCTGCAGTGTTTAGAGAATTAGACAGTTCTGCCGACTAATAGTTAGCCGACCTCGGGAAGAACTGTGAGGCAAGTGATGGCCAAGAAGAGAGCGAGCGATCCGACTGACCCGCAACCACCGCCTACCGAGCCCAAGCAGACGAAGCGCTCTGGAAGAAAGCGATCGGTTGGTGCCGCGAAGGGAGCCGCGTGGACGTTCCCGAAGGAGACCCTCGAATCAGCCATCCGCGTGGCCCGGGCGATCGACGAGAAACACGGGGGGAACCCGATGAACGCCGCGGACCTCGCGAAGGCGGTCGGCTTCCGACAGTCGACTGACTGGCGGTTTCTCGACCTCCTACGCGCGGCCAACCAGTACGGGCTGGTCTCAGGCAGCGGCGCAACGGCCACTGTACGTCTTGAGAAACTGGGCCAAGACATCGTTGTCCCAGGCGACGCGTCCGACAGGCAACGCGCACTTCTGGAGGCGTTTCGCAGCGTCGAAGACTTCAAGAAGGTAGAGGACTTCTATGGCAGCAAGCGCCTACCTGAGGACGAGTTCTTCAAGAACACGCTGTCGCGGCAGTTCAGCGTCCCGCGGGATCGCGTGGACCGATTCGCAGATGTGTTCCGAGAGAACCTGGTCTTCCTCACTTCCTTCGCGGCAAGACCGACCACCGCGGCTGCTACCGCCACTGAGGCCGCCGACGCCGGAGGCAGAGAACTTCCCGCAGAGGCTCCGCTCAAGGAAGGGCGAGTACGTCGTTTTCTCGACAGCTGCTTCGTAATGATGCCCTTCGGTGAGTGGTTTGACCGCTACTACCAGGAAATCTACGTGCCGGCCATCCGAGAGGCGGGCTTTGAGCCCGTTCGGGCCGACGAGCTCTTCAACACGGGAAGCGTCGTCGAGCAGATCTGGGAGCAGATCGACAAATCCAAGGTGCTCTTGGCTGACCTGACCGGTAAGAACGCGAATGTGTTCTACGAGCTTGGCCTAGCCCATGCTGCACGGAAACCCGTCGTCTTCGCCGCCGGACAAATCGACGACATTCCGTTTGACCTTCGCCACCTTAGGGTCATTGTCTATGACGTGCGAGAACCGCAATGGGCGGCGACGCTGTCCCGTCAGATCACCGAGTTCTTGAAGAACGCGAAGGCCGACCCAGCGAAGTCCATCCCGCAACCTTTCCGCGGAGTACAAGAGTGAGGTCAGCTAACCAGGCGCTGCAGCGGACGGCCTCCGGCCGCCGCTGAGCGCCGCCGTTATGCGACTTTCAGGCTCCGTCGGCCGGCCTTGACTGTCAGACGAACGCGAGCGCCGAGGCAAGTGAGCATGTCAATGAGGGCATCCGTACTGAACAGGTCAATCCGACCGCGGAGAAGGTCGCTGACCCGAGGTTGCGACACCCGGAGAACGTTGGCAGCTGCCTTCTGCTTCAGGCCACGGGACGCGATGATCTTCTGGACCTCGATCATCAGGTCCGCTCGGACCAGAAGGTGCTCCGCTTCCTCTCGGCGGAACCCCAGGTCACGGAACACGTTGCCAGTTGAAGGCGTGATCTTGACTTTCTTGGGCACCCTACCCTCCCGTCAGGTTTCTTGTGCGGCGCTGACCGACCAGGTCTCGGAACCGTCGGCGGGCCAGTTCCACGTCACGGATCGCCGTCTTCCTGGTGCGCTTCTCGAACGCGTGCAGCACATAGACGGCCTCCGCGAACTTGGCGACGTACAGCACGCGGTGCTCCAGGGACATGTGAACTCGGATTTCACGGACACCGGGCCCGATGGTCGGCATCGGCTTCCAATCCAGCGGGTCCAGGCCCTGCTGGACACGCCGCAGCTGAACACCGGTGAGTTTCTTGGCGTCCCGCGGAAATGCACGCACGCCGCTGCACGAGGCACCGAGCCACTGGAGCGGCTTATCGAGCACGGGTCAATATACGAGTATTCGTATGTCCTGTCAAGCTCAGATGGGCCAGTCGCATAACCACCCGCTGCAGCCGCCGGCGGGCGTCGGTCGCGGGGTGAATTCATCGGGGGCTGGCGCCGCTCGCGGCTCAGCGCGAGGTCGTTAGCCGTGAGAACAATCATGCGATTTCACAACGATCCCGGTCATTATGTTGCCCATTACACTCGCTTCGAGACAGCCGTTGACCATATTCTCAAGAATAGAAGTCTCCGACTTGGGCCATTCACCGCAACTAACGACCCGAGGGAAACAAAGACGTGGCACTTTGCCGTAGGCAGCTCATGGTCCCATGAACACTCGGTGACTTCGGAGGAACTTGAGGCATTGTCAAAGCGAAACGTCGAATTCGACAGAATTCTAAAGCACGGTCGCAAGATTCTGTGTGTGTCGCAGGATGCAGAAAATACATTTAAGCTAAACATTTCAGATCGCGCTTACGGGAAGCCTCGAATGTGGGCGCAATATGCTGGCAATCACAGTGGTGTGTGTCTCCTGTTTGACAAACAGGCTCTGCATGAGACGTTGGAAAGCAGATTAGGTCACCAGAAACTATTCTGCGGCCCCGTAGAGTACGGCAACTTTCATCACGTCGGTGCACTTGGGTGGATGGAACACATGGATGCGTTTCAACTTTCCGCCGACGATATTTCGACCAATGGTCTCGAAAATGTACTACGGCACCAGCGGGACAAGCATCATAAAGTTTTTTTCTTTCGAAAGAACAAAGATTGGCAGCAGGAAGCAGAGTACCGTTGGATCATTCGCGGTGACACGAACGATCCAGAGTTTATCCCCATTGAGAATGCACTCCGTGCAATTTTGCTCGGCATAGATTTTCCACTTGATCGCTTGGCTGAGATTCACAAATACTGCAAGGCGGGCTGTTCGTCCCCCAATGTCTAACTTAATAGCCCATTTCAACTTCCTGAAACGTCGCGGCGATGTTGATTATGTTGCCAAGGTTCTTGCTAGCAAAGAGCTGTTTTCAGTGCGCGAAACTCAAGAGGAGTCGTTTTGGTGGAAGCCGGCTCGCTATCAAGCCACGCTTCAGGTGAGTTCTCCGAAGAAGTTCAAGCTTTCAGAATCCCGCTACCTGTTCGAGCTGACGTACATTGATATCGACCAACTGAAGCAGAATATCGCTACTTTGGAAAACGATCTCAAGAACATAATCAATTCCAATCTTCCAGATTTCAAAGGTCAGCCAGTCAATTGGAACTGGGCAAATGTCGATATCAAGAAAACCAACGCCGCCGCGCATCTGATCATCGGAACCGCGACTTACAGGTAGGCGTTTTTCTTGAGCACGTCCACCAGATCCTGGACTGCCTTGGCGGAGCGCTGCAAAGCTGATTTTTCGTCAGTGGTCAGGTTAATCTGAATGATCTCCTCCATACCCCGGGCGCCCAGTTTGACCGGAACGCCGACAAACAGCCCGCTGATCCCGTACTCGCCTTCCAGGCGAACCGCACAGGGGAGGACCTTCTTCTTGTCTTTCAGAATCGCCTCCACCATTTCAGCCGCAGCGGCGGAAGGAGCGTAGAAGGCGCTGCCGCTCCCCAGAAGCTGGACAATCTCGCCGCCTCCGTCCCGAGTGCGCTTGACCAGGCGATCGATCTGTTCCTGACTCATCAACTCGGTGATGGGAATTCCAGCCACCGTGCTGTACCGCGGCAGAGGAACCATGGTATCGCCGTGGCCGCCCAGCACGAAGGCATGAGTGTTTTCCACGCTCACCTTGAGTTCCTGGGCAATGAAGGTCCGAAAGCGCGCCGAGTCAAGCACGCCCGCCATGCCGATCACCCGATGCCGCGGAAATCCGCTTTCCTTCATGGCCACGGCGCACATCGCATCCAGCGGATTGCTCACGACAATCAGGATGCACTCGGGAGAGTTCTTGACCACCTTGACGGTGACATCCTTCAAGATCGCGGCGTTCTTTAACAGGAGATCGTCACGAGTCATTCCCGGCTTGCGGGGCAGCCCGGCCGTAATCACCACCAGGTCGGAGCCGGCGGTATCCTCATAGCGCTGCGTTCCCGTTACCAGACTGTCATAGCCGCAGACGGGACCGCTTTCCAGCAGATCGAGCCCTTTGCCTTCCGGCACTCCCTGCAGGATATCGATCAGAACGATGTCCCCGAGTTCTTTTTCCGCCAGGCGTTGCGCTACAGTGGCCCCGACGTTACCCGCTCCAACGACGGTAATTTTTTTCTGCATGGTCTCCCCCACGGAACAGGCTTCCAGCTAGCTCATGTTGTCGCAAATAGCTTTCCCAAACTCCGACGTCTTGACCGTGGTTGCGCCTTCCATCTGACGCTCCAGGTCGTAGGTCACTTTCTTTTGAGCGATTGTCTTTTCCACAGCACGATAAATCACCTGACCCACCTCGTTCCAGCCCATGTGATCAAACATCATTACTCCGGACAGGATCACCGAGCAGGGGTTCACTTTGTCTTGTCCTGCATACTTTGGCGCTGTCCCGTGAGTGGCCTCGAAAACAGCCACCCGGTCGTTGATGTTGGCGCCCGGGGCCATTCCCAGACCGCCGATCTGCGCCGCGCATGCGTCGGAAAGGTAATCGCCGTTGAGGTTGGGGGTGGCGATTATTTCGTACTCGTCCGGGCGGAGCAGGACCTGCTGGAACATGGCGTCGGCAATGCGATCGTTGATCATGACTTTGCCTGCGGGAATCCGGCCGCCGTGCTTGGAGTAGACTTCATCTTCGGTGACTGTCTGCGCCGCGAATTCCTCCCGGGCCAGTTCGTAGCCCCAGTCTCGAAACGCCCCTTCAGTAAACTTCATGATGTTCCCTTTGTGGACCATCGTCACCCGCTTGCGTCCATGCGCCAGCGCATGGCGGAGCGCCATGCGCACCAGGTTTTGCGACCCGGTGCGTGAAATCGGCTTGATGCCAATCCCGGAGTCAAGGCGGATCTTCTTGCCCATGGCGCCATTGAGAAACTCGATGATCTTGCGCGCCTCTTCCGTCCCTTCTTTCCATTCGATTCCGGCATAGACATCTTCGGTATTTTCACGAAAGATCACGACATTCATTTTTTCCGGATGCTTCACCGGACTCGGCGCACCGGCGATGTAGCGAACCGGACGCACGCAAGCGTACAGATCCAGTATCTGTCGCAAGCTCACATTCAGGCTGCGGATGCCTCCGCCCACAGGCGTCGTCAGCGGCCCTTTAATCCCGATGAGAAACTCATCAAACGCTCGAGTGGTTTCTCCGGGAAGCCACTCTCCGGTTTTCTGAAATGCTTTCTCCCCTGCGTAAATCTCCATCCAGACCACGCCGCGTTTGCCGCCGTAAGCCTTCTGAACAGCCGCGTCAAAAACCACACGCGAAGCGCGCCAAATGTCGATTCCGATCCCGTCTCCTTCAATAAATGGAATAATGGGATTGTCCGGCACAACATGCTTGCCGTTGTGAAACTCGATCTTCTTCCCCTGGGATGGCACTTGAATCAACTTGTATGAGCTCATGAACGACTCCTGTCCTTATAAAAACACAAGCTTATATCAAAAGTTCTCACCCTGTCAGCGGCCCTTCGATTCATACAACACATTAATAAAACTGAATGGTGCGGGGGATCGGGCATCAAAATCGCGGATCGCAGATCGCACATGGCACATCGCAGATCGCACATCGCACATCGCAGATCGCAGATCGCGGATCGCGGATCCCCGATCGCGGGGCAAGTCGCTGGTCGCAAGTTGAAGATGGATCTGCGCAAAGCCTTGGGAGGAGTTGACTCTCATTCGCCCCGTTGCTCCGTGAGAACGTGTGAAAAATCGTCTACTCCGTAATCCGCGAGAGCTCGGCAGCGGCGCCATCGCCCTATTTTTTCACACGTTCTGACCGTCGCGGTTCCGTCGGCAAGCGCGGCGTCATTCGGGCGCCACATTCTCACCGTCGCGGTTCCGCCGGTTACATTCTGCAGACGGTCATAGGCCGACGGGATTTGGGCAGTGCGTGAACCTGATGTTCGGCTTCCGCCTTGCCACATTCAACTCATGATCTGCGCCCGATCCATGATCCATGATCCATGATCCATGATCTATGATCTGCGATGTGCGATCTAGATCCTTTCCAGCAGCCCTGCCAGCAGGGCAAGACGGCGTGGGATGTCCTCGATGATAATATGCTCGTCGACGGCGTGAGCGCCGTCGCCATCGACTCCCAAGCCATCCAGCGTCGGAATGCCCAGGGCAGCCGTCAAGGAGCCATCGCTGCCGCCACCGGTGCTCCCTTCACCGAGCGTCCAGCCTTGCCGCTTGGCGACAGTTGCCGCCTTTTCGTAGAGCCGCCCCACCCCCGAGGTGCGCTCCAGAGGGGGCCGGTTGATACCCCCGGACACCCGAAATGTCGCTCCGGAGAGAACCGGCGCCAAGGCTCTCAGGCTCCTGTCAATGTCGGGGCCGTCACTGGAAGAGGAAATGCGGATATCAATCTCCGCCCTCAGATACTCCGGCACAACATTGCTTCGCGTCCCACCCTGCACCACGCCAATATTCAACGAAGCGTTCTGGAAAGTTCCAACGATTTGCTTAAGAGCGAAAACCTGGTGGGCAAATTCCTCCACGGCGCTGACTCCACGGCCGGGACTCACTCCGGCATGCGCCGACTTTCCAAAAATCTCCAGTGTATAGATGCCAACGCCTTTGCGAAAAGTCTTGGCCCTTCCGCCCGGCAGGCAAGGCTCCAGCACCAGCGCCTGCCTGCACTCTGACGCCACCTCTTCCAGCGCAGCGCGCGAAGTGCCGCTGCCGACTTCCTCGTCGGAGTTGAAAAACGCCACCAGCGAAGTCGGAAACGTGCAGAGTTTCCGCCCCGCCATCCGGAAAAGCTCCAGCATCAACACGGCCCCGCTCTTCATGTCGAAAATCCCCGGGCCATAGGCCTTTCCATCCGACAGCCGGACCGGCATGCGAACCAACTGGCCGGCATCCCAGACCGTGTCAAGATGCCCCAAAAGCAACGTCTTGTCGGGGCCGGCGCCCAGACGTGCAATGAGCTGATCCCCTGCTTCGGTCTGGGGAACGCGCGTTGTCAGCGCCCCCGCCGCTTGCAGCCGTTCTTCCATCCATTCCACGGCGCGGTTGACACGCCCGCGGTCCTGCGACGGAGACTCCAGCAGCACCAACTCCTGGATCTCCTCCAATAGAACCTCGGCTCGTTGCTGCGCGTAATCTTGAATCCGTGACATGGCTCTGACCCCGAGGAACTGACAACAGACAACTGACAACTGACATGACTCGGTAGCCAATGGCCGTCAGCGCTCAGCCGTCAGCGCTCAGGGCCGATGGCTCCCGACTGAGGCTGACCGCTGCAGTCAGTCCTGCCGGTATCCACTACGTTAGCTGTCACTTGTCAGTTGTCAGTTCTCAGTTGTTAGTTGTTAGTTGTCAGTTGTCGGTTGTCACTCAATCGCCCCGCTCTCTCCGGTGCAGTCCTTACGCATTCGGACCCCCTTCATTCCAAATGAGCTCTCCTCTCCAGACCGGGACTGCCGGTCCCTCGATGAAAACACTCTGGCCGGGACGCCATTCCACCAGCAGTTCACCCTTCTCGGTATGAATTCGCACCGGGCTTTGGGCTTGCGCCGTTTGAATCGCCACTACCGCCGAGGCGCACGAACCGGTGCCCGATGAAAACGTCTTGCCTACGCCTCGTTCCCATATGCGAACCTCAATGTTGTGCCGATCCATGACCCGCACAAATTCCACGTTGGTGCGCCGGGGGAATGCGCGATGGCGTTCCAATTCGCCGCCGAGCCGGCCCCAGTCCGCGGGAAGTTCCGGCGAAAACAGGACACAGTGGGGGTTTCCCATCGACACCAGGTAGACAAACACCTCGTCCCGCTCCAGGCCAAGCCGCACGGGAAGCGCGTCGTCGCCCTCTACCAGCGCCGGGAGGGCTGACGGGCGAAAATCGGGCTGACCCATGTCGGCGCGAAACCAGAGAGCAGGCGGCATTTCGCGCAGAAAAGTCAGCGTCTTCAAACCCGCAGCCGAGTCGATCTTGAATGTGTTCTCGCGCGGCAGGCTCTTCTTCAAAAGGCCCGCCAGACACCGCACTCCGTTGCCGCTTATTTCAGCTTCACTCCCGTCGCTGTTGAAAATGCGGCAGCGCGCGGCGGCGGCAATTGAGTCATACGCCACCATCCCGTCGGAACCGACCCCTTCATGGCGGTCACAGATGGCTTGCGCCAGGCGTGACATCTCCGGTTGATCGGACAAATCATGCTGCAGCAGAACAAAGTCGTTGCCGCAGGCATGCCATTTTTCAGAGGGTACGTTCATAGGGATCGACTCGAGAAGAATCGGGAATCAACGATGAAGAATGTTGCAAAGGGCGACTTCTTATTCTCCATTCTCAATTCCCTTTCATGATTTCACCCAGCTTCTCTTCCACCAGGCGCCGCACCTGGTTCAGGCGCTCGGCGCTCTTTGCCTCAAAACGAAGCACCAGGACCGGCTGGGTATTGGAAGCGCGGATCAAACCCCAGGCGCCGTCTTCAAACAGAATCCGCACGCCGTCGACGGTGACGGTGCGATAAAGGTTGGAGAAATAGCGCGTGGCGGCCCGGACAATTTCAAATTTCATGGACTCCTCGGCGTCCACGCGGATTTCCGGCGTGGCGTAAGTCCTGGGAACATCGGCCAGCATTTCTGAAAGCGGCCGGCGGCTCTGGGAGAGGATTTCCAGCAGGCGACAGGCGGCGTAAATGGCGTCGTCATAGCCATAGTAGCGATCCGCAAAGAACATGTGGCCGCTCATCTCCCCCGCCGCGGCGGCCCCTTCCTCCTTCATCTTAGCCTTGATCAGTGAATGGCCCGTCTTCCACATTATGGCGCGGCCCCCATGTTGAGCGATGTCATCGTAGAGGTTCTGCGAACCCTTCACTTCCGATATGAAGGTTGCTCCCGGATTCTTCTTGAGAATGTCGCGGGCATAGAGAATCAGGAGCTGATCCCCCCAGATCACCTGCCCCCGGTCATCTACCACCCCGATGCGGTCCGCGTCGCCATCGAAAGCGATGCCAACCTCCGCCTTTTCCTGAATGACCCGGCCTACCAGATCCTTCAGATTTGCTTCCACCGTCGGGTCGGGGTGGTGATTGGGGAAATGCCCGTCCATTTCGCAAAACAGCGGCAGGACCTGGCAGCCGAGCCGCTCCATCACTTCGACCGCGGCCAGCGACGCCGTGCCGTTGCCGCAGTCGACCGCCACTCTGACAGGCCGCGACAGTTGGAACTTCTCCAGCAGCATCGCCTTGTAATCGGAAAGCAAATCCCTGGAGACGGCGGCGCCATTCCCTTTTTCAAACCGTTGGGCCTCAATGGTCGAAGCGATCGCCTGTATTTCAGGGCCATACAGCGTTTCCCGGCCGTCGCACAGCTTGAAGCCGTTGTAGTCGGGCGGATTGTGGCTGCCCGTGATCATGACGCCGCCGTCGGTGTTCCATCGGTAAATGGAAAAGTACAGAACCGGGGTTGGGACCACGCCGATGTCGGTCACGTTCATCCCTGCTTCCCGCAGCCCCTGGGACATGGCATGGCGCAGCCGCTCGGAGCTGAGACGGCAATCCCGCCCCAGCGTCACGCTCCGCTTTCCGGCTTGTGCCAGCCGGCTCCCAAATGCCCGGCCGATATCCCGCACCACTGCGTCGGTCAAGTCGCGTTCTGCAATTCCACGAATGTCGTACTCACGAAAAATCGCTTTGTTCATCCGCCCCTCTTGAGCGCCTGTTTCAGTCGATCGATGATGACCACGGGAGTGGGATCTTCCGCGTAAAGGAATGCCAGGTAGACGCTGACGTAATCCCCCAGAAGAATCAGGGAAAAAAGCCGGGCCAGCAGCGAATCGCCCTTTCCCCGATATTCCCCCACAGGCACGGGAACAGAGCGCAAACGCTGGACGAGAAACTCAAAAGCTGCGGCCACCTGCGGGGACTCTTCCGGATCCCGCAGACAGAGGACATGAGTCTGCCGGATCAGTTCCGGATGCTCCCAGCCCACAATTTCATTATGAGTCATTTCAGGAAGCACATGGTGCCAGGCCAGGCCTTTGGCATTCTCCGATATCTGCCCTTTCCAGCGCGTGGCCACGGCCCCCAGCGGATCAGAGGCGGCATAGATCACAGGCAGCCGGCCCCGCAATTGCAGTGCGATCTGCTTGGCGGGATTCGCGGCCGGCTCCCGATCGGGACGGTACAGATTCAGCTCGCTTGCCGTGACCCGCGCCGCCTCTTCAGCGGCCTCTTCGTTCCAGGCGCAGAGACCGGCGCGGTCCAGAATCCAGAGAAGCGGGAGAACCGAGTAGGCAATAGCGGTCCGCGGCGGGCTGCCCCCGGGTATCCTCAAAAGAGGGACTCCATCCCGCGAAGCTTCCTCGCTCAGTTGCCCGCCGCTGGTTATGGCGATCAAGCGCGCCCGGCGCGCCCGGGCGGAGCGATAGGCTGCCAACGTTTCCGCCGTGTTGCCCGAATAGCTGCATGCCACGACCAAACTCTGAGCGCCGACAAACGCGGGGACACGGTACTCGCGATTGACCGACAACGGCACCCGGCAGCGGCCGGCCACCAGCGACTGCACCGCTTCTCCGCCGATGGCGCTGCCGCCCAGCCCGGTGATGACCACATTTTGTGCCGCGCTCAAGTCGCCGGGATCAAAGTTCCTCGCCAGCTCGCCCGCACGGCGGATGCGATCTGAAGATTCCTCGAGTATGGCGAGCATTGCGCCGGCATCCAGCCGGCGCATGGAGCCGACGTCGGAAAGAAGCCTGGCCGCGTCGGTTTCAAGGAAGTCGTTCATGGTTGTTTTGAACTCCCCGCTCACAAATATCGAGACAATCCTTCCGCTTTCAGGCGGTCCACGACCTTCTTGACATCTTGGGCCCGAGCTTTGTCGCAGACCAGCAGCGCGTCTCCGGTGTCAATGATAATCAGGTCCTTGACCCCAACGGCCGCCACGAGCTTTGGGCCGGCATCCACCAGCAGCCGTTCGGAATCCACCGCAATAAGCCGCCCCCGTGAGGCGTTGCCCGCCGGATCTTCCTCCAGAAAAGGAGCCACGGCATCCCAGCTTCCCACATCACTCCAGTCGAACGTGGCCCGCACGGCGTAGAGGTTGTCCGCTTTTTCCATGATGCCGAAGTCGACTGAGGTCGCTTCCAGCGACGGATACAGGCGTCGCAGTTGCCGCGACGCGGTGCGGGGGTGATCCCAGTCGACGCGGGCCAGGCGGCGGTAGATTTCCGGCATATGGCGCTCGAAGTTCTCCAGGATCGTTCCCACTTTCCAGACGAACATCCCGCTGTTCCACAAAAAATCACCGCTCGCGAGATACCGCTCCGCCGCGGCCCGATCCGGCTTCTCCACAAAGCGGCGCAGCCGATGGCAGGAAACTCCGCCGCGAATCTCCGGGTCGTTCCTCTCCAGCTCCAGATACCCATACCCGGTTGCCGCAAAAGTCGGCTCGATTCCGAACGTCACCAGGGCCTTGTGCCTGACCGCCAAATCGGCCCCGATTCTCAAACTGCGCTGAAACTGCCGCCGGCTTCGGATCAAGTGATCTGCCGGCAGTACCAACATCACGGCTTCCGGCTCCCGGCGCATCAGAAAGGCCGCCAGGGCCACGCAGGGCGCGGTGTTTCGCCCGCAGGGCTCGCCCACAACCTGAGATTTCGGGAGCTCCGGAATTTGCTTTCGAATTGAGGCCACGTGATCGGCGCCGGACACCACCCAGACCTGCGCGGGGGGGACCAGGCCCTTCAGGCGCAGAAACGTCTGGCGGATCATCGACTCCGGCCCGGTAATCGGGAGCAACTGTTTTGGCCGCGAGCGGCGACTCTTTGGCCAGAATCGCGTGCCCGAGCCGCCGGCAATGATTAAGGCCCGCCAATTAGATCGTCCCATTTTCTTGAAAATGCCGCGCCGAGGCATCCCTCTGGCGGGACTGTTTCAGCGGGTCAGCGCCGGCTCCCCCTGGCCGTGAACCAAGCCCAGGGCGTGCCGGTCCAGATTAAAATACTTCCGGGCCACCGACTTGATCTCTTCAACAGTGATCGACTTGATTCTGCCCGCATACTGCTCCAGCAGGTCCGGTTCCAGGCCGTAGAGCGAGTATCGCGCGATTTCATTCAGATAGCTGAACCTTGACTGCAATCCGATCAGATAGCCCCCGATGGTGGAGACCAGCCCGCGATAATACTCTTCGTCCTTGATCGGCTCCTGATTAAAAACAGAAAACTGATTGAGCAACGCTTTCCGGGTCCGGTCGGCGTTCTCGGGCGACGTCGCGATATAGGCGTAGATGGCGCCGCCCCAGCGGTTCTTTTCCGTCATCACCGCCACCGTGTAAGCAAGGTTCTGCCGGTCGCGCAGCTCTTCGAAGAACCGCCCCCCCAGCCCGCTGACCATATTCCGGACGACGTCCAGAACATCCGCGTCGCGATCGGAAAAGGCCGGCCCTTGGAAACCAATCACCGTTGCGCTCTGCTTGATGTCGCGGGTGTCTTCGCGGCTGCGGATTTGCGTTAGGGGCGCCACTTTGAGTTCAGCCACTGTCTTCTCCCGGTAGCGGGCTCCGCTGAAATCACGCGCAAACTGCTCCACGACAGAAGTTCCCTGAATATCTCCCAGGATCACCACCTGGGGTCTGACCTGGCTGACATTGGGACGGTACCACGCTTCCACCTGGGCGGCGTCCAGCGCCGCCAGG
>JACQGG010000258.1 GCA_016199665.1 Acidobacteriota bacterium
GATCCATGATCCATGATCTATGATCCGCGCGATCCGCGATCTGCCTTCGAAACCATGAGACGGACGCTTGAATTCTGACCCCAAGTCCACGAGTCCCGCGCAGCCAGACGTAGAAGTTCTGGTCCAGACACCCCGCCGCGCCGCGCCCATCACCGTGACGGGGCGGATGTTCAGCGCCCTCTTCAGCCCAGATTACCGGCTGATATTCTTTGGATCGCTGCTGTCCAATATTGGAACGTGGGTGCAGCGGGTGGCGCTAAGCTGGCTGCTTTTCAGCATGAGCAACTCGGCGTTCTATCTCGGCCTGGACGCGTTTGCCAGCGATTTTCCACTCTTGTTGTTTTCCTTGTTGGGCGGCGTCGCCGCCGACCGTCTGAACCGCAAGAAGCTGCTCGCCTGGACTCAGGCGCTTCAGCTCGGGTTGGCGGCTGTGCTGGCGGCTCTCACTTACAGTGGGCAACTCCAAGTCTGGCATATCATCACTATTTCTTTTCTCTTCGGGTGTGTCCAGGCGGTCAATGTGCCAACCTATCTCTCGTTTCTCCCCACGCTGGTTCCACGCCAGGAACTTCCCAGTGCAGTCGCCTTGAACAGTTTCCAATTCAACATCAGCCGCGTCGTCGGTCCGGCGATTGCCGGCATTCTGCTGTTGAGGACGGGCCCGGCCTTTTGCTTTCTGATCAACTCGATCAGCTTCCTCGCGGTGATCGTAAGCCTGTTCTGGATGCGGGGCGTTGTGTCCCCTCCGCGCAGCCAGGCTTCGGTGGGCCGCAGTCTGGCCCAGGGGGCGGAGTATGTGCGCCGGCATGACATTCTTCGGTACTACCTGATGACGGTGTTCGTTTTTTCATTTTGCGCCTCGCCTCTGATCACCCTTTTTCCGCTGTTTGCGCGCGATCGACTCCATTCGGGAGCAACCGGTTTTAGCCAGATGCTCTCCATGTACGGACTGGGCGCCGTGGCCGGCGCCTTGTGGGTGGCCAGCGCGGGAAATTTGCGGCGAAAGGTGGACCGCGTGCTGGCGACTGCTTCCATTTTTGCGGCTTGCGCTTTTGCCTTTGCGCTGTCGCGCAGCCTGACGCTGTCTTCCGGGATTGCCCTGATGGCTGGGGCGAGCATTGTTGCGTCCAGCGTAACCTTGAACGCCATGGTGCAAAATGAATCTCCAACACGGCTGCGCGGGAGAATCATGAGCATGTATGGACTAACGTTTCGGGGAGGCATGCCGCTTGGAAACCTGATGACCGGCGCCGTCGCACAGCGGTGGGGAGGGCCGATCTCGGTGGCCGCGCAGGGAATGATCCTGTCTGTCTACCTCTGCATCTTTGTCCTGTTCCTCAGGCCCCGGTTCAGAAGCAAGCCGGTAAGCGGAACGTAATAGGCTGAAGGCGGTACGCGGAAGGCGGTACGCGGAAGGCAGAAGGCAGCGATAACCCACAGTGTGCTGCGGTTCTTTGCAGAAAGAAAGGGCTGGTTACGAAATCGTGATTTCTCAGCAGGTTGCGACGGGAGTTTCTTAGAAGTAGGCGACCGCCCACACGCTCACCGCGCGTCGCGCCGGGGAGGAAACTTGATCGGCCATCAGCTTATTGAAGCGCCAGTTGAGGGAGTTTCTCAAAAGGGAGCAGTAGCAAGGCCATAAATAGCGATAGTCCTTCTTTACCGCCTTCTGCCTTCCGCCTTCCGCCTACTGCCTACTGCTTAATACCGAATCGCTCCCGAAGGGCTGCGACAGCTTCCGGCGCCCGGCTTGTTACCCATTGTTCGTAGCGTCCGGCGAGCGCTTCCAGATTGTGGTACAGAAATGGGTTCTTGTAGGCTTTCCGCATTTCGGGAACCAGATGTTTGATTTTTTCCCAGACGACAAAGTGTTCGCTCGCATTTTCAAAGAAGAGTTTTTCCTCAAGCAGTCCCTCATTGACGATCGAGGCGGCCATTTCCCAATAAGTCACGACCTGCCGAAACAGAGCGGATTCCTCGCTGGTTGAGGGGTACTTGGCGAGGTGATCCTGCAGATTTTCGGATGAGAATTTTGAAGTGACAAACAGACGCGCCTTGCGCATTCTCTTTTCCCGCCTCAGGCCATAGAGCTGGAGCAGGATATCGACGTCATGATGTGTGGACATACGGCCTCCTTCTGTGAAGGTTCAAAGGGTGACAGATCAGCCAGCGCGGCTGCACTCCAAAGCCCCCACCCCCGATTTTCCCGGGTTCACTGACTCTGCAAGTAGGTCCGCTGGCTGGGGGCAAAAAACAAGGCATTGAGCATGAGCCGGTTGAGCCCGTCAAAACTCGCACGAAAATTGGGATCGTCGGCAAACAGGATCACATGCCCGGAGCCGAGCGATTCGTCAATCAGGTACGCCTTCTCCGCAATTTGCGCGCGGGCCTCCGGCCAGACCACGCCGCTGATGCGCACTTTATCCGCGCTTTCATAGATCAGGGCATTGTTCCCTTGTTTGCTGGGCGAAAGGACAATGTTGGAAGAGACCAGCACCGGGACATTTTGCGAATAACCCAGGGTCAGGTAGGTACGGTCATCCACCCGCGTCATCAGGATCGCCCCCGAGATGCGGAGCGGCCGTTCCGCCGTCTCTTCATCCTTTCTCTCCTCGAGCGGCTCCAGACGCGCCGGTTCCGGCTTCTTCATCTCGGCCTCCTTCTTTTCATCTGCTTTCTCCGAAGTCCGCTCCGCAGGCTGGGATCTCCTCCCCTCCGGAGTTGCGCTGGTGAGCGCTACCTGCTTGTCGGCGGCGAACAGTGCGGCGCCCTTGATCCCGATGAGAACCCCGCCTCCCTGCACCCAGGATTTGATTTTCTCCACTCCTTCTTTCCCCAGCAGGCGCAGATACCCGGCGGCATTACCGTCGGGCAAAACGAGGACATCGTAGTCCTTGAGCTTGACTCTGGCGAAACTGCGCGTTCGAATCGCCGTGTACGGATATCCGTAATCCCGGTCCAGCAGGTATCCAATCCAGCCGTAAGAGGACCCTGACACCTCATGATCCATCAGAACCGCGATCTTAGGCGGCCGCACGTATGCCACAAAACCGCTTCCAAGGCTGGTACCCTCCTCCACCCATCCGGTGTTTGTGGCGTAAAGGGTCGCGCCGTAGCGACGCGCCAGATCTTCCACCTTCTGATGCAGATCCGGCTTGTTGTTTGCCAGCTTCAGAATCAGAGTGCCCCGTTCGAACTGTCGGCTTTCCGTCTTGAAAGAGAGACGCGACACCTGGACCCGATACTTGTTCCTCAGCAGATCGACCAGCGCGTGCGCCTCAGCATTGCCCCGGTACGGCATCAAGTAGGCGTAACTCGCCTTACCCCCGAGTGCGGACAGCGGATTGGCCGGCGCCCCGCCGGCTTTTTGCATTCCGTCAGGCAACTTGCCGGCCGTGTACATTTCCATTCCGTAAAAAAGAGGCAGCGACCAGGCGGTCACGTCGTATACCTGGGTAGGCTCCTTCCTCTCAAGACGCCGTTGTTCCTCTTTGAAAAACTCGGGATCCAACTCCGCTTCCTTCTCGAAAATGGCTTTGATCAGTCGCTTGGCGGGCTGCGCCAGCGGAACAACATAGGAGCCAGCAGCCAGCTTCGCACTGGAAGGCTTGTCTGCCGCATAGTCCCGCAACTCTATTCTCTGCTCTGAAGTCGTGCGAAATACTTCGACTCCCTGCAACAGCAGATTCCGAACCAGTTTCTCCGCCTGCCAGCGGTCATGCTCGGAGGTGAAAATGTAGGCCTTGACCGGGTCGCTCTTTCCCTCCTCGATTGCGGTGCGGTGAAATTCATAAAAGTCCCGCAGTCGCTTTTCACGATTCTCGGCCGTGATCTGGCACACAGCCATGGCCGCAATGAAATGATGCCAGGCCGCGTCGCGCAGGGTGAGCACTGTCTCGTCGTCGCGCCTGATCCTGATTCCCCGGGGCGCCGCCTGCTCGAATGTCATACCGGTCGCGCCGCGATACGAAGGCCAACTGCTGCCATAACCGGGGAAGAACTCGTCGTAGTTCTCCCGTGTGAAGTAATCGAACCCGAGCCGGTCAAACGCCGCCGCAATCGCCCGTCCGTAAGTCATCCACCACTGAAACGTCTGAGGGGGGAGGTTCTTGTTCACCGGCCGGGCCGGAGGCGCAAAATAGTAAGTGCTGTTTGTTCCCATCTCGTGCAGATCAACGAACACCTGAGGCAGGTAATCCTGATAAACCTTGACTTGTGCACGCACCTCCGGCTGGGTCAGAAAGAACCAGTCGCGATTCAGGTCAAAAAAGTAATGATTTCCACGGCCGTCCGGCCAGGGCTCATCATGCTCGGCGGCGTTGGGGTCTTCGTTCGGTTCAGCTCCCAGGCCGGCGTTGTGGGCCATGATGTACCGCTCCCGGCCGTCGGGGTTCTGGACGGGAACAAGAACGATCACGCATTCTCTCAGGATCCTCTGCGTGTTGCGATCTGTTCCTGCCACCAGTTGGTAGGCGGTCAGGAGAGCTGCCTCGGCGCCGCTCTCTTCATTGCCATGGATCCCGAAACCGAGCCAGACCGTGGCCGGCGTCTTGGCAACCAGGGTGCTAACTTCCCCGGCGTTCCCAAGGCGCGGATCGGCCAGCTTGCGCGTCTGCGCCTGAATGGCGGCCAGGGCCTTCAGATTTTCGGGAGATGAGACGACGGCCAGCAGCAAGGGGTTCCCGTCATAGGATTCCCCGTATCGGGATACGTGGATTTTAAAGCTCGCTTTCTCAAGAGCTTGCAGGTACCTTTCTACGCTGGAGGTGGTAGTCAGCTTCTGGCCGATCTCATACCCGAGCACGGCGGCCGGCGTTGGGACGGCGCGATCGTACGTCCCGCCGGGATAGAATTCGAATTTGTCCTGCTGCGCCTGGGCCGCGCTGGCCAGCAGCACGAGCAGCAGAGGGAATGTCACGCGTCCTTTCATGCTGTTCTTCTCTCCCTGAGCGTTGTTGATTTTTGAATTGATGAATCGAGACGCTCCCTGTCCGAAATCAAGTGTCGGAAGAATTATAGCCTGAAACCGCCGGGCTCTTTTTGTCTCTAACATTGTGGAGTGAAGTTAGGTGGCGGTACAATACAACCAAGACCTCTCTTAGACTATTGACAGGAGCCAGTATGCCGGTTCGAAAAGTCACAGCGCTTTACTTGATTCTGTACCTGATACTTCCCGTTGGGCTGGCGCAGGAAGCTGCGCGTCCTCAGAACGATCTCCAGAAGATTCCCGAGATGTCTTATCTGGACATCCTGGAACGCGCCGATCAGCTCTCGGTCACCGCGCAACAGCTCGGAACGATGAAGGAACGCTTCGAAAGGGAAAGGAAAAAGGAACAGGACGAGCTTAAAGACCATATCAAGTCTCTGGAGAATGAGGAAAAAACACTGCAGAAGCAACTGGAGGAGATGAACAAGCAGGCTTCGCAAGACACGCCTGAAATGGCGCAGAAGCGAAAGGACCTGCACTGTCGCATCGTTAAGATTGAGAAGGACATTTCGGACGCCAAGATTAAGAAGGACACCACCACGCAAGTGGAGTACGAAAACAGGCTCGCCAAGCTGGAGCTGGCCCAGCGATGGCCGTCGGAGCAGCGTGAGATCCAGCGGCAGTTGCAGGCGGGAACCGCCCGCCAGCGGCAGTTCGGAAACGTGGACGACATCGGTGTCCGCATTATTCAGGAAGGACAGAGCGACGATATCAAGCGGGGCCAGGACGCCATTAAGGAATTGAAGGAGATGGGGCTGCTGCCGCCGGAAGTGGATGACGCCACCGTCAAGGATTACGTCACCTCGGTGGGGCAGAAGCTGAGCCTGGGTTCGGACCTGAAGGTGCCGCTGCAGGTGACCCTCTTGAATTCTGAGGAGATCAATGCATTTGCGCTGCCGGGCGGGTACCTCTACATCAACAGCGGACTGATCCTCAAGGCGGAGAACGAATCGGAACTGGCGGGCGTGATGGCGCACGAAATGGCGCATGTGACGGCGCGCCACTCAGCCCGTCTGAACAAGAAGGCAACCATCGCGAATGTTTTGTTTCAGGGGGCGCAACTGGCGGCCATGATTTTCACCGGCGGGGCGGTCAGCAGTTTGCTGGCTTACTACGCGCTCCAATATGGCTTTTACGGCCTCGGCCTGGCGATCAGCCTGACGCTCCTCGGCGTCAGCCGCGAGTATGAGACGGAGGCCGATCAGCTTGGCGTCCAGTATCTCTGGAAGTCAGGATACGACCCCAAAGGTTTTGTGACCTTCTTCGACAAGATGGCCAGCGACAAGGGGTACGTGCGCAGCACCAGTTTTTTCCGGACTCATCCGGCGTTTGCCGACCGAATCATTCATTCATTCCGCGAGATTACCTTCCTGCCGTCCAAGGAAGAATACATCTACGACACTCCGGATTTTCACAAAGCGCAGGATCAACTGAAGAAGACGGTCGAGGAGATGCGCAAGACCAAACCAGCCAACGCTCCCAGCCTGAGAAAAAAGCGAATTGACATCGAATGTGAAGAGGAGCTGAAGCAGCCGCCGGAGCTGATGGAACGGCCCAGGCTGACCCGGCCGCCGCAGTAGGTTTCGGTTTGTGCGTTCCGGGTTCCGTTTCGGGCTCTTGCCGTTCTGCGGCCGAAGCTGTTGCTGAGGCGGACAGGCCCGCGAGGTCACTGGCCCTGAGACACGCCCCTGCCCTGACAGGCGGCCCTGTTGCCTGTTGTCCCTTCAGACCTGACCTATTGCATGTATTTCGAAGGAAATTGCTGAGAACTGCGATCAGCTTCGATGAATGACATGCTGCTCCGCATTTTTCTCGCAGACCTGGCACCACCGGTCGTGTGTCTGGACTCCAATGCGGAAGCCTGACAGGTTGTCAACCATCGGATTCCCTTCTTCGGTCACTTCAAGATCACAGTGGGGACAGTAAAAGCGATTGCTGCGTTCAACGGCATCGCGGCGCCACCCCTTGTCACGTCGCTGCGACCACCTCAGAAACACAATACCCGCTGCCGCAATCAAGAATAAAGCCCACCACATAGACGACCCAGATTATAGGCGAAAAACCGGAAAGAAGAGGCCCAGCTACTTTCCGTACTTTCCGGCGCCACTGGTTTGAGGAGCTGGTAATGGGGCTCGGGTTGGAGCTGCTGATCCGCAACAGCCAGGTGATCGATAGCAGCAGGGCGACCGCGGCGGCAAGAGAATGACCTTCGGGATGCCGAACATATGCAGACGCTGTATTCATGCGATGACCCAACCGGGGGGGCAGGCGGTTTTGCGACGGAAAAGTCAAAATCAGCAGGGTCGAAACGACCGCCGCGGACAGCTAAAGGCTTGCCAACGTGGAAATTTGATGCGGTGATGGTGAGAGGCGAAGGGGGGGGAATCGAAACGGCATGATGGCTTGCATAAACCTCCGTAAAAGCAGCACTATCCGCTCGCCGTGGTGAGATGCATGGCCTTCACGACAATCGTTGCGAGCGAGAACTCCGCCCCACTGTGATCGCCCGAAAAGTCAGCTTCGGTTCACAGTCGGAAGCGGGAGCCAAAACCCGAGAAATCATGATGAGTCTGCTGCACAC